>CAZWQC010000153.1:0-6600 GCA_964635785.1 uncultured Ectothiorhodospiraceae bacterium | reverse complement strand
CTGAACAGATGGCGACAGCCCAAGCAGACAGATGGCAAATAGGTAAAAATAGCGCCGTCTCATATCGTTATAACCTCCAATCGTCACTAGCCAAGGCGTCATTGGCGTCATTGCCATTCAGTTTAGGACAATCCGAAAATAAAAACGCCCCCGGGGTTAGCGAGGGCGTTGCGTGTTGTCGCGTTGTAGGGGCGACCGGCGGGTCGCCTCTACGGGTATCACCATTTTGCCGCGGGGCATTTGGTAGGCGGTGCGCGTACCCTACCCTGCTTACCCACCCTACGCTGGCTGTCGCGACATCATCAACACCATGCGCCTAACGACTGGGCAACCCCAAGAAAATACTACCTAACGGCGAGGTCATTCTTCAAATCTCTCGCGCCTGTCCTGCGTTGTATTCCGCAAGTGCTTCTGCCACTAAATGACAGCATCTATAGCTTGTCAAAATCGGGAAACAAAACTCCGGTTTCATGTCATGATCTCCGATAGCATGCCGGTTCGGTTTACAACCATCCAACAAAATTGTTCGGGATTATCCAGGTCGCAATCTAGACCAAGCGAGAACACCACAGATCGGTGGTCGACCCCAAAGAAAACGCCCCCGGGGATCCGACCCGAGGGCGTTCTGTCATTGAATAACCAGTTGTAAACCGGCGCCCTTTATTGGGTTGCATGCCATTGGCGTCCGTGATTTAGCCAAAATCCCTTAAAGGCAGGCAGCCTCAACCTACAGGCTACTCGGCAGGTTCCTCGGGGACCGTTACATTGATGACGTACGTCGTCGACACCAGATCCTCAACAGACGCTCTGATCACGTCTGTGCCGCCTGTTTGACCGGTTACGTAGACCACCGGCACTTCCAGCCGCCCGAAATCCCCAGTCTCTGCCGTTGCTGAACCAGCGAAACTGCCACCACTACTATTTAGAACGATCTCGAAGTCGACCGTTAAACCTCCGTAACCACCACCAGCAGGCCCTTGCGCAAATAGATCTAACTCAACTGAGTCGCCCGCTTCGACACTTACGTTTGGATTCACGGGGAAAAGGAAGACGCCGGGGTTACATTCACTTATCTCAGGATCATATTCCTCTTCGATCGAGCAATCACAGATATTCGAAGTTCCGTAGGGACTGAACTGGCCGGGCGGAGCCACGTCTTCGTCGAGCACATCGGCGGCAAGAACCGGTAGTGTGAAAATCTCACGACCAACAAACTCCGTTCCATCCACTTCCGATCGCGCCTCCATCACCACTTCCACCCAATTAGCACGGTCTTTCGCGTAAGTAACGCCCAAATCTTCTTCCGTGACGAAGCCCTCCTCGTCCGTCGTTAGGGAACCAGGCACTGCCGCCACATTACCCGGCTCTAACCGATCGTTGCCGTTCTGGTCTTCGTCTTGATCCAAGATCCCGCCTTGATCCAAGATCCCGTCACGGTCTATATCCTCGTTCGGACAGAACGCGGTAAAGTAAGGCGCCCAGGCGACGAACGATCCGTTCTCGTCGAATGTCTTGATGTAAAAGCCTTTGCGGTATTCCGTCGGCACCACCACCATCTCGACTGCCTGATTCGCAACGCCATTACCGACCGCGTCCGTCACCAGCGCGGCATAAGGCTTACGGTATCGCGTCAAGTCAAGTACTTCGATTTCACGTCCGGTACCAAACGAGATAAACAATTGCCGTTCGGCGACCGTTATCGTCACCGTGTCATTGATACTCGGCGCCGAATCCAACAGGACATCGATTTGGACCCCTTCCAGGGCACTCGACAAATCGCTCGACGTATAAATCGTCGTGGCGCGGCCCAGCGCATCCGTCACATCGAAGCCCCGCGTCAACGAGCCCCCGGTCACATCCAGTAGATTAAAGTTCACGCGCTGGTTCTTCACAGGATTGCCTTCTTCATCCCGGACCACGGCTTCGATTCGTGCTTGATCACCTCCGGTTGCAATCGTCGTCGGTGACACTTGTGCGTCGAGCACGAACGGCTCCGTCGCCACAAACAACAGATTTGCTTGTGTCGTCAACCGGCTCCCATCATCTAGCAACGCCTCGCCATCCCGTTCGATCGCAGTGGCCGTAATCGTTGCCGGGCCAGCGTTAGTGGCCCTAATCAAGACACGTGCAACGCCACTCGCATCCGTTTGGTCGATGGTGTCCGACTCCGCGTCATCACCACCACTGATAACCCCACGAGTGGTTGAAAACTGCACTTTGTCATTGCCAAGCGTATCATCACTCCACTGGAACTCGATCTCATAGTCCTCGTTGAGCTCCACCTCTTCCACCGCGTCGGCCGCAGGGTCAGGCTTAACGAATTGGAATACCGTATCGGTCACAAGCAACGTCACGTTCGGCGGAGATTGATCGGCATACTTCTCACCCACATCCAACTCCGTTGGGTAGCGAACGGTCAAATTAGCCTGCCCCCCTCTGATACCGGTGACCCGCAGGGTGACGCGACCATCGTTACCGGTCGTCGCCACAGTCGGTGGGGATACCGAGACAACCTGCTCGTCATCGAGATCATCCAAATTGGTCACCTCGATCGCCAATTGCTCGTCGGCAATCCCGACGCCTTCGGAGTCAGCCAGCAACACATCCAACTCAACGACATCGCCCGGCACAAGGGATAACGGACCACTGATCTGAACACCCGTCCCCACGACGTCGACTTTATTCGTATCGCTATTCCCGTCGGCGGATGCGATCAGCTCGATGGTACGGTTTGCCGCATAGCCACCTGTCGTCAACAATGCTCGAGCAACGCCGGTCGAATCAGTGGTCCTTTGAGTGACTTGGATCGCACCTTCGAAACCATTGGCCACCGCGAAATTGACGTCGATTCCCGCCAGCAATTTGTTGTCCGCGTCACGGGCAAGCGCGGTGAGTTCAACCGAATCGTTTCCACCAGAGAACAGTGTTGGTTTCGACACCAATAACGCAATTGAATCGGCTTGCAGGCCGGCGCTAACAGCGACGTTTCTGGACGCCGACGCCCCACCAGCGGTGCCTAACTCAATCCGGAGTTTAGTGGCACGGTCATAGAACTCAACCGGGGAAATCGAGGTCGGCGGAATCACGATCCCGCTGATAATCCCGTCGTTATCCGTTTGGACGGCCGTCGAAAACAGTTGCCATTCGACCTGCGGTACGACGCTATCATCAATACCAATGACACGGATCGATACATTTTCACCGACCACCGGATCGTTGAACTCGTCCAAGATCGAGGCAGAAATCTCAAAACGGTCCCCAACCGTGACCGAGTCTGGAACAAACATCGCGATCTTGACACCGCTTGCAACCCGAACATTCCTAACGGCTGGGGATGCGGTCGCGGTGGACAGCGCAACTTCCAGTTCCGTTACACCATCATAGAAACCAGCCGGATCGATCGAGGCTGGCGGCACCGTCACGCCACTGACTAACCCATTCGCATCGGTCGTGACTTCTTGCGAGAACAACAATCGACGATTGGGCGGATCGCTGACATCGCTCACGCGAATCGTCACGATCTCACCCACGATTGGGTTACCGCTGGCACTGGTTACCGACGCGCTGACTGGGAACATTTCACCGGAATCGACTTCCTCGGGCACAAACAGCTCGATCGCCGCACCTCGCCCGATGGCGACCGTTCCACTCTCGGATTCCCCGTTCGACGCTGTCACAATCACCCGAAGCGAAGACAGACCGCGATAAAAATCCACGGGATCGACCGAACCCGGCGGCACCGAGACTCCGCTAATCAAACCACTGGCATCCGTGACCACCGACTGCGAAAACAGAAGGCTATTCGAACCATCACGAACCGTTACCGTGAGTTGCTCGCCAGCAATCGGGTTGCCCCGTTGATCGACAACCGCCGCCCCAATCGTAAAGGACTCATCAGCATCG
Source organism: uncultured Ectothiorhodospiraceae bacterium (assembly GCA_964635785.1). Classification (GTDB taxonomy): domain Bacteria; phylum Pseudomonadota; class Gammaproteobacteria; order CAYFSA01; family CAYFSA01; genus CAYFSA01. Next base: position 2,697 of record CAZWQC010000153.1, on the reverse strand, counting down.
ATTGACGCCGGCAAAAATAACGAAATCTCGCCAACATCGGTTTCAATGGTTTCGACTTCGATGGAAATCTGTTCCACCAAGCCCTGGCTTTCAACACGAATCTCCAATGTGTCCGTCCCCGATCCTTCGCTACCGGCCGTGTACACGACCGTCGCTTCCCCATTCGCATCTGTGCTGGCGCTGGCCGCAGAGAGATTGGCACCGGTGTTGTTATCGCTAATACGGATATTGACGTTTTCACCAACCACCGGGTTACCCAAGGAATCCACCACACGAATCCGGACGGTCGCCGAACCCTCTGGAACGACTTGTGATGGCGTCACGTTCGCCGCGATTCCGCCACCCGGTACGGCGGGACCCGACACGACATCCACTGTACCGGTCGCAAAAATCCCTTGAGCGGACGCAGTAATTTCCGCAGTACCCGACGTTTCAGGAGCGCGCAACCAGACGTTTGCCAAGCCGTCGATGTCGGTCAGTACACTCAACGTGCCCGACCCGGTGTGCGGAACAAAACCGCCCGCGGGCGACAGCGTACCCAAGGTGCCAAGGGTGGTATCGAATAGCACTGGGAATTCCTGCGCAGGACGACCCTCCGTATCGGTCACTTGGGCGCGCACCAACACCAAGAAGCTACTGCCGGCCATCACCTGTTCCGAACCAAGCGTCAAGTCGATTTGGTCGATCGTCACTGCCGCCGGATCCATCGTGTATTGGGCGCTGGCCGTCACGTCAGTACCACTGACACGCGCGACGAGGGTATCCACCCCTGGCGTTCTACCGGACTCGTAGGTCACAGTGACTTGGCCGACTTCGTCTGTCGTCGAACTAAAGCCGCGCGTGAGCTGCCCATCGGTGTTATTCGGTTCCAACTCGAAGGTCACCAGTTCCCCTGGAACGGGATCGCCGTCATCCGTCAACACCGTCGCGGTAATATCGAGTTCCGTTTGTGGTGGCAGCGTTCGTGTTGCTGGACGCAGCCGAATTGCGGCCGGAATGATTTCCTCCGAACCAACGATCACGTTGATGCCCGTGCCGGCGCAACTGCCGTAGATAAACAAGACTTTCGAATCTCCAAGCGGCCCACCACCCGTCACACCGATCACGGTGGTGAACCGCCCGCTTGCGTCGGTCACACCTTCGGATCCGCTAATAAAATACTCCGGCACACCACCTTCGGTATTATCAACCGCGAGATCGTCTACCAGGATCGGCAGACCGTCCAACGGTTGGTCGCCGATTGCCGATACTTGTATGGGAACGCTCGCGTTGGCACCGGGGTTCACATAGACAACCTCCGGCACATCGATTCGATACGGACAAACTGCGTTAAAGGGCGAATCCGGCAAGGGCACGCTATTGTCGCTGCCCTCCAAATCTTCGACCGCTGCGGGGAGCACCATGTTTAGCTGGGAGATAATTTCAGTGCCTTGAACAAACGTGCTCGCACGAATACGGTTTTGTATCCATTGTGCGTTTTCCTTTAAATACACTAACTCGAAGCTCGCCAGACCTGAGTCGTCCGTTACCACAGCCCGCGGTAAGGTTCCCGCATCCGAGTTTCGCGGCGTCAAAACACCATCGTCATTGAAATCTTCTCCTTGATCCAGGATTACGTTTTCGTTGACGTCTTCGTTGGGGAAAACATGGGTGTAATTGACCAGTCCCAACTTCCCTTCGAAAATTTTCTCCCGCTCACGATTACGGAAACCGGTTCGGTAATCCAACGGCCAGGCACTAAGATTAACCGTCGAGTTACGGACTGGATTGCCATTCACATCCGCGACCAGAACCGACATCGGCAGCAGATAGGCGGTATCGTCTGCTGAACTCGCGACCTCGATAGAACTACCGATCACGACAGAACCTGCCGCATCGGTAATCACGAAGTTCAGCGCTTGCGCCAACTCGGTATTCAGGACTTCGGCCCGCACAGTCAAACCAGTCGCCGCCGTTGCTTGGCGCCCAGAGATAAACGTCGCCCGGGCAACACCCGCAGAGTCTGTAATCGCCAGCGGTGGCGACACCGTTTCGCCTCCACCGGTAGAATCCTGCATGGTAAACGCAACGATCGCGTTGGCCACCGGTTGATCTTCCGCGGTCAATACACGTGCCACGAGGTCGGCGGTATACTCAATCCCGCCTTCGCTCACCGGCAACACGCGTTGAGTCGAATTGAACGTGAGTTTCGCGGCGTGTTCCACTGGTGCAGTGAAAGCAATTTGTGCCGAATCCCGCCGCCGCGGGTCATCGACGTCTTGCACCAGCACGTCCGCAGTACCGGCGATTGTCGATGTCAACGTTGCCGACGCTTCGCCATCGGCGACCGGAACCACCAAGATCGTCTCATCACCGCTAAAACTTCCAAGCGAGGTCGCAAAAAAGACTTCTTCGGCACCCGGCGCACGGACACGGATCTCAACAGCTTCACCGGTCTCTCGCGTCACCAGCTCCGTCGGCTCGACAATCGTGAACTGATTGCCGACATTGGTCACAATGATCCCGGTCGAAGAACTCGACCCCAGACCGTCAACCCGCAGTGTCACGTCACCGGACTGCGTTCCACTCATGCCAACCCGAACGTTACCGTTCAAATTGGTCCTTCCCAAGGACACCCCCGCGATACCAGCGATGCCACACGGTGCGTTCAAGAACTCCCCGTTCGACAGATTCGAGAACGTGACCGTCCCGCCATTG
>CAZWQC010000152.1:6351-6640 GCA_964635785.1 uncultured Ectothiorhodospiraceae bacterium | reverse complement strand
ACGCGTTACGCCAGCGCGGACATCTTTTTGTTCCCGAGCATGACCGAAACCTTTGGCAATGTTGTTATCGAGGCCATGGCCAGCGGGTTGGCACCCCTCGCGTTCGACTACGCCGCCGCGCGCGAACATATCTGTCATCGCGACAACGGCGTCCTTGCGCCATTCGGGGACGATGACGAATTCATCCGTTTGGGTCTGGAGCTGGTTCAACAGGCACAGAACTGGCGGCGCATCGGCCGACAGGCGCGACGGGTCGTCCTTGTCGGCCAGTTCGAGGTCGAGGCGGTTG
>CAZWQC010000152.1:0-6341 GCA_964635785.1 uncultured Ectothiorhodospiraceae bacterium | reverse complement strand
GACTGGCAACGCATCCATCAACAGCTCGAAGCGCTTTTACTGGAATGCGTCGCCGATGCGAGCGGTGGTGATCTCCCTTGGCAACACTGACTTTCCCTGATCCGACTGGACCACTCAACTTGCGTCCGGTCAGCAACGGCTTTGCCCGTGGCCGCGACAAGACGACACGATTATGAGCTTACTCAACCGCTTCAACCAAGCCGAAATCCAGCTCTGCTTGGCGTTCAACCGCATGAATCAGTATCCGCCGACCAGCCGCCTGTTCGGTGTCGTCAGTCGCTTGGGCGATGGCTTGTTCTGGTATCTCATCATGCTGGCACTACCTCTGATTTACGGCGCAACGGCCTGGCAGGCCAGCCTACATATGATGGCGGTCGGTCTGGTCTCCCTGCCAATCTACAAGGTTCTGAAGTCGGCAACGGTCCGCCACCGACCGTTTCGTCACGACAACACGATCTACCAAAACGTTCCACCCTTGGATCAGTTTTCCTTTCCGTCGGGACATACCATGCATGCCGTGGGTTTCAGTATCGCCTTGTTGGCGCATTATCCCATCTGGGCCATGTTGGTCATCCCGTTTACTTTGCTGGTAGCCATGTCCCGACTCGTCCTCGGCCTACATTACCCGAGCGACGTCGCCGCCGGCGCCTTCATCGGCACAGTCGTCGCGACCGCCTCGTTACCGTTTTTCTGAAGACGACTCGCCGACACCCTCGGCTTCACCGGCAACGACTTCGCTCAATAACGTGATGATGCGATCTAGCGCACCGCGCCCTTGCGCGACGACATCCTTTGCCGCAAGACCACTGACCCGGCGCGCCGTCGGATCACCAAACCAAGCATCCAACCGCTCGGTCAATTCCATCGGCCCATTCACTTGGCACGCCGCTCCACTGTGCAACAAGCGCGGATAAACTTCGGCGAAATTCTCCCAGTGCGGTCCGGTGAGCACTGGAACCGAGAGCGCGGCCGGCTCTAGGGGATTATGACCCCCAACCCCCGGCACCATACTGCCACCAACGAACGCAATATCCGCAGCCCCGTAAAGCGACAGTAGTTCACCCATGGTATCGCCTAACAACACCGGTACCGACGCCGGGACCGGCTCGTGTTGGCTGCGTCGAACCGTGCTCAAGCCGACCGACTGACACAGGCCCGCAACGCGTTCAAAGCGTTCCGGATGGCGTGGCACCAACACCAACAACGCCGCCGGATAGCGACCGAGAAGATCGCGATGCGCTTGTAACACAAGTTCTTCCTCGCCGGCATGCGTACTGCCGGCAATCCAAACCGGTCGCCCTGCACCCAATAACGCACGCAAGGATTGTTCGGCATCGACGATATCCTGCGGCACACGCACATCGAATTTGATGTTCCCCGTCACGCGCAAGCGTGATTCGGGCAACCCAAGCACGAGTAGACGCTCCGCATCGACCTGCCCTTGAGCAGCCACTTGCGTCACGCAACCCAGCGTTCCCCGAGTCAATCGCGCAACCTTTAAGTAACCGTGCACCGAGCGCAGCGACATTCTCGCATTAACCAGGACCAACGGAATCTCGCGCCGAGCCAACTGCTGGTAAAGATTCGGCCACAGCTCCGTCTCCATAATGACAGCCAGTGTCGGTCGAGTACGACGGAGAAAACGGCCCACCGCATCCGGTAAGTCGTAGGGCAAATAGCAGTGCTCGATCGCGTCGGCAAACAAGCGTCTGACCTGCTCCGAACCGGTCGGCGTTGTCGTGGTAATCAAGACATCATGACGAGGAAAACGCGCTTGGAACATTCGCACCAGCGGCGCGGCGGCAATGATTTCTCCGACCGAAACGGCATGTAACCACAGTCGCGGTCGTGGCGCCAATGGCCTCACCCAACCCAACCGCTCGGCCCAACGCCGCCGGTAGGCGGGCATCCGAATACTCCGCTGCAACAAACGCGCAAACACGATGGGTGAGATCAAATAAAGGACCAGAGAATAGATCGATCGCATGGTGGGCGGGCTAGCGTGGCGGGTTGTCGGTGGTTGTGCGAATGGCGTCAATGATGGCCGTTGTCGAACAATTGGGCAGGAAACTCAAGACTTTCACATCACCCCCTTGCGCTGTCACGCAGCCAAAACCGGCGATCGTTTCGGATCGATAATCCCCGCCCTTGACCAACACGTTTGGCGCCAATGAACAAATCAAACGTTCCGGGGTATCTTCACTGAACGCCACAACCCAATCCACCGCACGCAAACCGGCCAACACCGCCATACGCCGGGCCAAGGAATTGATCGGTCTGCCGGCTCCTTTCAAGCGGGCAACCGAGGCATCGTTGTTGACCGCAACGACCAACCGATCACCCAACGCACGTGCCTCGTTGAGGTAGGCGACATGGCCCGCATGCAAAAGATCGAAACAGCCGTTGGTCATGACCACGCGCTCGCCCCGCGCTTGCGCCTCAGTCACCAAGTCCGCAACCGTCGCTTCGTCCATCACCCCCAAGCGCAAACCAAACCGCTCCCGCCAGGCCGAGCGCAGCTCCATTTCCGTCACGCTGCTGGTCCCCACCCGGCCCACCACCAGACCAGCCGCAATATTGGCTAACTCCGCCGAAGACGCCAAGGGCCAACCCGCCGCTATCCCTGCTGCCAACACGGCGACAACGGTATCGCCGGCGCCAGTCACGTCGTACACCTCTTGCGCCCGCGCGGGTAAATGCACCGGGGGCTGATCGTCGGTCACCAACAACATGCCCCGCTCCCCCAAGGTAACGAGCAGAAGCTGCCAGTCAAACGCCTTGCGTAAGGCTGTCGCCTTTTCCCGGAGCACTCGATCGTCCGGGCACGATCCAACGATCCGCTCGAGCTCGACCAAATTCGGCGTGACCACAGTGGCATGACGATAACGCGAGAAATCAGCGCCTTTAGGATCGACCACGATGACGACACCTTGTTGCCGCGCGTGGGCAATCAAGGTCGGCAGCTGCTGTAAAGTCCCCTTGGCGTAATCGGACAGCACCAGCACATCGAAACCGGCCAAGTCGGCCATACAGCGCTGGTTGAGCGCCTCGGCCGAAATCCCGGTGAGAGGGTCTTCCTGGTCCATGCGCAGCAGTTGTTGGTGTTGCGCCAGAATACGGGACTTGGTAATAGTTGGAACCGAGTCGCAGCGCTGCAAATCCGCTTGAATCCCTTGCTCGGCAAGCATTTCGACAACAACCGACCCGGCGTCGTCCTGGCCGATCATACCCGCCAATTGGACCTGACAGCCCAAATGAACGGCATTGACGGCCACATTGGCCGCCCCCCCGAGACGATGCTCGACACGGCGAACCCGAACCACTGGCACCGGGGCCTCCGGCGAAATCCGCTCGGTGGTACCAAACCAATACCGATCCAACATGATATCGCCGAGGATCAAGAGGCGGGCTTGGCGAAAGAACGGCCATTGCTCCGGCTTGGCTTGCTGGACAGGACGCGGCATCGCAGCAGGTCACTGCACTTGAGGTCGAAGCCGCTTAAACCGACCTGGTCCTCGCCTTGCACCGACCATCACGCCAACAACTAGCGAAGCAACCAGCACCGTTGCAAACCTAGTCGACCGGGTGTTGTTGACTAGCGAATTCACGCAGATACCGCGCAAAGCCAGCGCCCAACTCGGGGTGTTGCAACGCCATTTCCACGGTAGCCTGCAAATAGCCGAGTTTGTTCCCGCAATCATAGCGCTTACCTTCGAACTCGAAGGCGATGACTTTCTCGTAAGCCAATAACGCTTCGATCGCGTCCGTCAGCTGGATCTCACCGCCAGTGCCATGCCCGGTGGATTCCAACATTTCGAAGATCCGTGGCGTCAGGATATACCGACCAACGATGCCGACCTGCGAAGGGGCCACCTCAGGCGCTGGCTTTTCCACCACATCCGTCACGTTCCAGCGTTGCTCGGACATTCGTTCAGCGGCCACGATACCGTACTGGTCGGTCTGTTCCAGCGGTACCTCCTGAACGCCAAGCACACTACAACCCGTTTCCTCGTAGACCGAACACATCTGAGCGATACAAGAAGAGCCGTCGCTGTTGATGAGGTCATCCGCCAAGATCACGGCGAAGGCCTCGTCCCCCACCACCGGTCGAGCGCAGTACACCGCATGCCCCAAACCGAGGGCCTCGGGCTGGCGGATATAGATGCACGACACATTCGCCGGAAGAATGTTCTCGACCACTTCCAACGTGGCCAGTTTGTTCTTTTCTTTCAGTGTCGCTTCCAGCTCCGGCGCACGGTCGAAATGATCCGGAATCGATCGTTTGTTGCGACCCGTGACGAAAATCAGCGTATCGATCCCCGCCGTTACCGCTTCTTCTGCCGCGTATTGGATCAAGGGCTTGTCGACGATCGGCAACATTTCCTTAGGATTCGCTTTGGTCGCCGGCAGAAACCGTGTACCCAACCCAGCCACAGGAAAAACCGCTTTACGTATCTTTCGTTTCATCGTTCACACCCCGTCAGCCTAACTAATGAATGCTGATGCGTCGCATCACGACAAATTCGATTGCTTGCGGTGATGCACACCACCCGGGTAATTGAGGTTTTGGCCCGGGGGCTTTCAAGCACGGCCAGACCAGGCCGACGACCCGGCACCGGCATCGCAATCATGACCGCAACGGCATGATCTCACTTTACCGTCACGGCCACACTCAACCCAATCCGGAAACCGACTACGACAGACGGACGTTGCAGTCCGACAGGTTACTCAATAGTCCCCATGGACGCTTGCGGTTTCGCGCCATCCGTCCCTTTCGCTTTTGGTGCATCGCCAGCCTGCTTGGCATCGCTGGCTTTATCTGTTGCGGCATCGCCCTTTTGCCCCAAAGCTGACGGACTTGCACCGAGCGTCAGATTATCTTTGATATTGGCCAAGGTTTTCGGCCCAATTCCGCGCACTTCCGCCAACTGCTCGATGGTCTTAAAAGGACCGTTTTCTTTGCGGTATTCAACGATCGTCTTCGCTTTGGCCGGACCAATCCCTTTCAGCGTTACAAACTCCTCAACGCTCGCGGTATTGATATTGACTTTCTCCGCAGCCGCAACGACACCGCCTGTCAGAGCAACCAGAAACAACAAACTCACTAGCAAACGCATGATCACAATGAGAATCCTCATATTGGAGTTTAATGACAAAACAACCACAGAACACGTCATTGCCCGAGTTTAGGCGGCGCTATGGTAGCAGCGACCATAATCAAATGGGAAGCATTAATAACCGAGTAAACGCACAATGCGCTCGAGCGCCCTCGCCGGATCGGCGGCACGCGTGATCGGCCGACCGATTACGAGATAATTGCTACCGGCGGCCATCGCCTCCGGTGCGGCCAGCGTACGGCGTTGGTCATCCGCGACAATCGCGGCATCATCGGCACGGATTCCGGGCGTGACCAATCGAGGCCCCTGCCCAAATCGATTACGCAAGCTCGCCGCATCCCGCGGCGAACACACCAAGCCATCGCAGCCGCTCGCCAAGGCGAGCCCAGCCAAGCCGTGAACCTGCTCAGACAAGACCTTGGCTATCCCGATATCCGCCAAATCCGAAGCGGCCAGCGAAGTCAATACCGTGACGCCCACCAACAACGGGGGCCGCTCGCCGTCCGCAAGCGCGTCTCGCGCGCTCGCCAGCATCCGCTGCCCACCGCTGGCATGCACGGTCACCATCCAAACCCCAAGTGCCGCTGCACGTCGACAAGCGGCCGCGACGGTGTTGGGGATGTCATGCAACTTGAGGTCAAGAAACACGTCGAAGCCATGCTCCTGCAGAGCCTCGACAACCGCAGGTCCTGCAGCGCTAAATAACTCCAACCCCACTTTCACACGACACTGGCTTGGATCGAGCCGCTTTGCCAACGCCATTGCCATCGCCGCATCGGGAAAATCCAACGCGACAATCACGGGCGAGACCGTCCCGTCAGACATTGGCTCGTTCGTTCCCGCGAAGCGGAAATTCCACCGGTTTGATCGAACTCCACCCATGACAGCTCGGGCACTGCCAAAACAGCTGACGCGCTTGGAAACCGCAGAGTTCGCATTGAAAAATCATTTGCCGACGCAATATCTCGTCGACCGCGTCGAGCGCTGGCTGAAGGACGAGTGGGGGTGGGTGTACAATACGCTGGCACTGCAACTTTAGATACTCCCTCACGATCCGTAACGAGACCTTTTGTTCACTCAAAGCCATACGCAGCACCGACTCGGCCTCGGTCAACCGGTTTTGGCTGCATAGCGCTTCCGCCAGCGACACCACCACAGTCGCCGCATGCCGACCGGTTATTCTGGCATGCAAAAACTCGACGAACTGGGGTAAGGCATCGAGTC
>CAZWQC010000151.1:0-6656 GCA_964635785.1 uncultured Ectothiorhodospiraceae bacterium | reverse complement strand
CCGCCCGTCAGGTCGCCGCCCATATTACACCGGTCCCCGGCGGGGTCGGTCCGATGACCGTCGCCATGCTGTTACAGAACACACTGACAGCCTATGAAGGACACCTTGGGCTGGTAGCCACAGCCTACGGTGACATTGCAACCCCCGCCGAGACCCGGACATAACACCACCACCGCAACTCGGTCTCGAGCAGAGGCTCGCGCGGGCACAACCGACTTCGCGCCATGCCACCGGCATCCCGATCAGCCTTGGGCCACCCCTTTCATCGACAACCGAATCCGTCCTTGCCGATCGACTTCCAGTACCTTGACTTGAATTCGATCACCCTCCGTCAGCTTGTCACTGACTTTCGCCACACGTTCTTCACAAATTTGCGAGATATGCACCAACCCTTCCTTGCCGGGGAGAATATTGACGAAGGCGCCGAAATCCGTAATTTTCGTCACGGTCCCTCGATACACCCGACCGACTTCCATGTCTGCGGTAATTTCTTCGATCTTGGCCCGCGCCGCTTCACCGGCGGCCTTGTCTGTGGAAGCGACGCGTATGGTTCCATCGTCATCGATGTCGATCGTCGCACCGGTTTCTTCCGTGATCCCGCGAATCGTGACCCCGCCTTTCCCGATCACATCGCGAATCTTGTCCGGATGAATCTTCATTGTGATGTAACGTGGCGCGAACTGCGACATTTCCGTGCGTACCGCTTCGATGACCTTGTTCATTTCACCGAGAATGTGCATTCGCCCTTCCTTCGCCTGGGCTAAGGCGATGCGCATGATCTCCTCGGTGATACCGTCGATCTTGATGTCCATTTGCAAGGCGTTCACCCCTTCAGAGGTGCCCGCCACCTTGAAATCCATATCGCCAAGATGGTCCTCATCACCCATAATGTCCGACAGCACGGCATATTGCGCGTCATCCTTGACCAACCCCATGGCAATACCCGCAACGGCTCGGCGAATCGGCACACCGGCATCCATGAGCGCAAGACTGGTGCCGCAGACCGATGCCATCGAGCTCGATCCGTTGGATTCGGTAATCTCGGATACCACACGAATCACGTAAGGAAAGTTCTTCAAATCCGGCATGACCGCCTGGATGCCGCGTTTGGCTAAGCGGCCGTGGCCAATCTCCCGACGTTTCGGCGAGCCCACCTGCCCGGTCTCGCCCACACAATAAGGCGGGAAATTGTAATGCAGCATAAAGGGCTCGCGATGTTCGCCTTCGATCGCATCGATGATCTGAGCATCACGCTCGGTTCCAAGGGTTACCGTGACCAATGCCTGCGTTTCGCCACGGGTGAATAACGCAGAACCATGTACGCGTGGCAGAATCCCGACCTCGACGCTGATCGGTCGCACGGTTTTGTGGTCACGGCCATCGATTCGCGGCGCTTGCTCCAGAATGCGGCTTCGCACGATGTCTTTTTCGAGCTGACCGAGTACCGCAATCACCGCGTCAGGCGCGTAACCTGCCTTTTCCTCAGTTGTTGCCGCGAGCGCATCCACAGCGTCGTCTTTGGCGTTAGCGACAGCCTGTTGCCGCTCGAGCTTGTCGGCGATGCGGTAGGCATTGGCAATTTTTTCGCTAGCGGCTTGTTTGACCGCCTCCACCAAACCAACATCGGTTGGCGGCGCCTGCCAGTCCCATGCCGGTTTACCAGCCCCCTGCGCCACCATTTCGTTAATCGCACGGATGACCGCCTGCATCTCGCGATGACCGAACATCACCGCGCCGAGCATGATGTCCTCGGACAATTCGTTCGCTTCGGATTCCACCATCAACACGGCATTTTCGGTACCGGCAACCACCAAATCCAAACTCGACTTTGCCAACTCCGCTGCGCTCGGATTGAGCAAATACTGCCCGTTGCGATAGCCCACACGAGCGGCGCCGAGCGGTCCCTTGAAGGGTAATCCCGCGAAGCACAATGCCGCAGACGCGCCAATCATCGACGGCACGTCGGCATCCACCTCGGGATTTAGCGACATCACTGTCGCAATCACCTGCACTTCGTTGGTGAACCCATCGGGAAACAGCGGTCGCAGCGGCCGGTCAATCAGACGCGAGGTCAGGGTTTCCTTTTCCGAGGGTCGCCCTTCGCGTTTCAGGAACCCGCCCGGGATACGTCCGGCGGCATACGTCCGTTCTTGGTAGTTGACCGTCAACGGGAAGAAATCCCGGCCAGGTTGCGAGTTTTTCTCGCTGACCGCCGTCACCAAAACCACGGTATCCGCCATCGATACCAACACCGCGGCATCGGCCTGTTTGGCGATGCGCCCGATCTCGAGACTGACGGTATGTTCGCCAAATTGAAAACGTTTCGTCACGACACTCACATTATTATCCTAAATTTAAGACGCGTATCAACGACGCAAGCCGAGCGCTTCGATGAGCGCTTGGTACCGCCCCTGATCTTTGCCTTTGAGGTAGTCCAACAGCTTCCGCCGTTGGTTGACGATCTTGATCAATCCCCGCCGGGAATGGTGATCGTGCTTATGGTCGGCAAAATGCTGGGTCAAATAGTTGATGCGCGCAGACAACAGCGCTACCTGCACTTCCGGCGATCCGGTATCGTTCTGTCCTCGCGCGAATTTCTTGATCACTTCTGCTTTGTCACTGCTCGCCAATGCCATCGCTATTTATCTCCTCGTAAAACCGTCTGCCATCGAACGCGGCGTCGAACCGTGTTTCGCCACGGCGCATTGCCCGTGTCATTCGTCTGATCCTAGCACGTGCCATCACCCGATCGATATGCCGATTGCCGACCGTGACGAACACCCGCCATCCATTCTTTCCATGCATATCGCCGTTTCGTTCACGCCTTTTACTCGAAACAGGGTGCGCGTAGAACCTTGACGTTGCACCTAACCTTGCAACAACCGCCGCGGCCCCACCCGGCCATCATCCAAAATCTCACCGATACCGAGAAAACCCGTCGGACCATAAACCCTTACCAGCCCTTCCGCCGGTGCTCCGGACACCTGAACCGCTTGGCCATCACGCACGTAGTACGCACTATCCGTATCCAAATCGACTCGGGGCCAGTGAATCAAGGCCGAATCCACCGGTCGCACAACACCATCGAGTGCATCGTCACCTTGTTGCGCCAGCGTTTGCAAACCCTCGAAGGTTATCATGTCGGGTTCTTGGTAAGGCCCCACGCCGTAGCGCCGCAACGCCGCCACGTGCGCACCACACCCTAACGCATCACCAATGTCCTCGACCAGCGTGCGGACATAGGTCCCTTTGCTGCAATGGATATCGAACTCAACGGTCGTATCCCCGCGCTCGACCACGGACAAACGGTGGATCATCACCTCACGCGCCTGACGTTCGACGGTAATCCCTTGCCGGGCTAGCTCGTACAGTCGGCGACCTTGGTGTTTGACGGCCGAGTGCATCGGTGGCACTTGTTCAATCACGCCCCGAAAGCGCCCCAACACCGATTCGATCATGGCGACCGTCAACGCCGGTACGGCACGCTGCTCCAAGACCACCCCATCCCCGTCACCAGTATCCGTGCGAATCCCCAGGATCGCACGAGTCCAATAAAACTTATCGGCGCTCAACAGGTACGAGGAGACTTTTGTCGCCTCACCGAAGCAAATCGGTAACAACCCTGTGGCGAGCGGATCGAGGCTACCCGTATGCCCCGCCTTCTTCGCCCGAAACAATCGCTTGACTTGTTGCAAGGCTTCGTTGGACGTCAATCCCACCGCCTTATCCAGCAACAAAACTCCCGAAACATCCCGCACATAGCGAGGCGAGCGATGCGGCCTACTCATCCGCGTTGCCCTCGCCGAACTCATCATCGCGTGCAAGATCACGGTCCCGCGCCCGCGCTTGCTCGATCAACGCGTCCAAGTACTCGCCACGATCGACTGCTTGATCATAAACGAAACGCAGCTGCGGCACGTAACGAATATGCAAACGCCGCCCGAGCTCACGCCGCAAAAACCGCCCGGCACTCTCCAAACCCTGTTGCACTGTATTCGGTTCCGGATGGCGCCGACTGCAGGCGTAATACACCCAAGCAACCCCCAAGTCGGGGGACACCTCGACCTCAAAGAGCGTGACCTCGCCAATCCGCGGATCATGCACCGCATCGCGTAGCAACACCGCCAATTCCCGGTGGAGTTGCTCCGCCACACGAAAACTACGGGGAAATTCTCTCGCCATATCAGAGCGTTCGCGCAACCTCGACGCGTTCGTAGACCTCGATATGATCGCCTGACTTAACGTCGTTGTAATTCTTCACCGCAATTCCGCATTCGGTTCCCACGCGCACTTCGTTCACATCGTCTTTGTAGCGCCGCAACGATTCCAACTCGCCCTCGTAAATCACCACGTTATCCCGCAGCACCCGAATAGGAAGACCGCGCTTGACCATCCCTTCGATCACCAGGCAACCGGCCACCGTACCGAACTTCGACGATCTGAACACATCACGAACCTCGGCAACACCCACGATATCCTCACGCAACTCAGGCGACAACAAACCCGACAGAGCCTGCTTGACATCGTCGATCGCATCGTAGATCACACTGTAATAGCGCATATCGACGTTATGATCCTCGACCGCCCGGCGCGCAGACGTATCCGCACGAACGTTAAATCCAATCACAATGGCATCCGATGCCGACGCCAAGTTGACGTCCGACTCGGTAATACCACCAACCCCTGCGGACACGATCTTGACCTGCACTTCCTCGGTCGAAAGCTTGCTCAACGCATCCCGCAAGGCTTCCGCACTCCCTTGCACATCCGCTTTGATCAACAGATTGACTCCAGCCAACTCGCCATCTTTCATTTGCGCGAACAGATTATCGAGCGAGGTCGTCTGTTGCGTCGCCAAGCGGACATCACGGAATTTACCTTGCCGGAACAGCGCCACTTCCCGCGCTTTACGTTCATCGGCGACCACCACCACATCATCACCGGCATTCGGCGCACCCGACAAACCCAAGACCAACACCGGCGAGGCTGGACCCGCGTCTTTGACGGGCCGCCCACTCTCATCGAACATCGCACGAACCCGACCGAACTCCTGGCCGCTCAGGATGACATCGGATTTGTTTAGCGTCCCCTGCCGAACCAAAATGGTCGCCACCGGCCCCCGACCTTTTTCGATGCTGGATTCGATCACGGTGCCGCTCATCGGCCCATCGATCGGTGCTTTCAACTCCAGTATCTCGGCCTGGAGCACCAAGGCCTCGAGCAATTCCTCGACCCCCTGTCCGGTTTTCGCCGAGACGTCGAGGAATTGCGTTTCGCCACCCCAAGCTTCGGAGATCACGTTATGCTGGGCTAACTCGTTGCGAACTCGTTCGGGGTCGGCATCCGGTTTATCGATCTTGTTGACCGCAACAACAATTGGCACATTGGCCGCTCGAGCATGCTGTATCGCCTCGATGGTTTGCGGCATGACCCCGTCATCCGCGGCGACGACCAAAATCACAATATCGGTGACTTGCGCTCCACGCGCCCGCATCGCCGTAAACGCTGCGTGTCCGGGGGTATCCAAAAACGTGACGAAGCCGTTCGCGGTCTTGACTCGATAAGCACCAATGTGTTGGGTGATCCCACCCGCTTCTCCGGCCGCAACCCGCGTCCGCCGAATATGATCGAGCAGCGACGTCTTACCATGGTCGACGTGCCCCATGATGGTCACCACTGGCGCCCGCGTTCGCGCCTCGTAGGCGATATCCCCCATCTCAACCAGGTCTGCTTCCACTTCGTTTTCTTCGATCGCTTTCGGGATATGACCCATTTCTTCAATCACCAATGTCGCCGTGTCCCGATCGAGTACTTGGTTAATCGTAGCCATCACACCGAGTTGCATCATGGTTTTGATCAACTCCGGCGCCTTGACCGCCATTTTCTGCGCAAGCTCGCCTACCGTGATGGTTTCGCCAAGGCGAATCTCACGCACGACCGGCTGGGTGGGTTTTTCGAACCCGTGTTTGCGCGCCGCGGGTTCCAACGACTCTTTCCCTGCGCTACCTTTCTTGCGCCGCCGTCCTTGTTTTTCCGCGGCGACTTCCAACTTTTCTCGGCGGCCGATGACATCGTCGTCTTTCTTCTCCTTTCGCCGTCGACTACGTTCCTTCGCCGACTCGCTGGCCTCACCGACAACCGCTGGCGCTTCGCCTATCTCCTCGACATCCAATCGACGCGGCGCAACGGGCGGGCGTTCTTCGCTGGCATCAGCGCCACGAGCCAACTGCGGTTCCACAACCTCTTTCGATTCGCTGCGGGCAGTGACGCTCGCGGCGGGTTGACTAGCGGCCTTGCCAGCCGTTTTAGCCTTATCGCTTGGCCGTTTCGCGCGTTTAGCATCATTTGAGTCTGCCGCGCGCGTTTGCCGCTTAACTCGCTCTTCGTCGTTCGATTGCGTCGATTCCGCCGCACTGTTCGCCGCGGGCCGCCCCCGCTTGGCCGAATTCTGCGGTGGCGCCGTTGCCGCCGTCGTCACAGCAGAGGCGACCTTCGCCGCCGTTGCCTTCGCCGGCTTGACGTCAACCGCTTCGACGTCTACCGATGAACTCGGCACTTGCTCAGCTCGCGATCCAGCCGTTTCGATCTCACTCCTTGCCCGTTCCGCTTGCTCGGCTATTTTTGCCTGTTCGGCTTGCCGACGTGCCTCGTCCTCC
>CAZWQC010000150.1:0-6678 GCA_964635785.1 uncultured Ectothiorhodospiraceae bacterium | reverse complement strand
TCTGAATCGATTTGGTACCCTGATTATCGTTGTCGCCGCCGTTTCACCGTTGTTAGGTCTGCTCGGCACGGTGACCGGAATGATTTCGACATTCGAGATTATTACGGAATTTGGCACGGGCGATCCGAAGTTGTTATCGGGTGGTATATCGACCGCATTGATTACCACTCAGCTTGGGTTGGTCGTTGCGATCCCCGCACTAGTGGTCGGAAACCTCTTGTCTGGGTGGGGTGAGCGGATCAAGGACGATATGGAAAAAGCGGCTTTGCGCATCACCAATATCTACGACCAATCTCGCGCCGGCGCTTGATGTCATGAGTGAAAACGTCGTCAATGCCGACGTCATGGCCATTATCGGAAATTTAGCTAGTCTAGATTTCTGGTATCTGGTCATGGATCGGTTTCGCTACTACTTCGACATGGGCGGTTGGGTCATGCCTCCTCTCGTGTTAAGCCTGGTTTTGCTTTGGTACGGGCTCGGTTATCGGATGGCGGCGTTGCGTCGTCCCGGTAAAGGTGATGTTCGCTGGTGGCTGGAGCAATATTTCGATGGGCGCTGGCAGCGTAAACCACGTGGGATCGTGCAACATGCCATGGTCAAGGGAGTGGCGATTTGGCGAGACCACCGGATTGACTTGCGGCGCTTGCTTGATGATGCGTTCGGTGAATACGACACGGAATTAAAACGACATCTGATTTTGGTCCGCACGATTATTGCAGTGGCGCCGTTGATGGGGTTGCTGGGAACCGTCACTGGAATGATCGAGACATTTGATTCGTTACAGCAACAAGTCTTGTTTAGCCAATCGGGTGGTGGTATCGCCGGTGGCATTTCCCAGGCGCTGCTGACGACGCAACTCGGCTTGGCCGTCGCCATACCCGGTCTAATCGTGGAAGGATTTCTCGAACGACGTCAGCAAAACATCGAGCTCGAGCTCGATCAAATCAAAGATATCCTCTGTAGTACCCCGGCGCAACCGCGTCAACCGGACAGCGGTTTGGAGGACCAACTCACATGAAATACCGTCAACGTACCAGTAATCGACAAGAAGACATCAATATCTCACCGTTGATTGATATTGTCTTCATCTTGCTGATCTTCTTTATGGTCAGTACGACCTTCGTCAAGGATATGGACCTCGATATTAGTCGGCCGAGCGCCTCGAGTGCAACGCCGGCATCAACCAAGGCCGTAAGGGTCTATATCGATAGTAACGGGGATACCTTTGTCGATGGTCAGCCAGTCCGTCCATGGGTGATTCAGAGTCGGATACGTGATCTCATCAAGGGCTCGACAACCGATCAGGTGCTGGTTGTAACGGACGGTTCGGTACCTGCAAAAAAACTCGTTCAAGTCGTTGACCAATGCCGTTTAGGCGGTGCGAAGGACGTTGGTGTGGCCACTGAGCTGGAATCCGGGTGATGGTTGTTGAGGAGCGTGTCATGAACCGTGTAAGAAATTATTTGTCTGCATCCGCCTGGATGATTGGGGGAACGTTTTTGGTTTACGGCGGGATCGTTTTGATGAACGAACTTGCCCGACCACCGGAGAAGGAAAAGAATGCCGATCGGATGGCGATGCAAGTAGAAAAGCAGCAAAAGCCACCACCGCCTCCACAGGCGGTGCGCAAGCCACCACCAAAACCTCGCCCCGCTTCCAACAATCCACCGCCGGCACCGACACCGGGCGCGGGTGCTGCTTTGTCCGGTGTGGATTTCGGCATCCCGGAGTTCGGTATGAACGACCTTGGGTCGCCAACGAAAGAGTTACTGGGGGATACCAGCGACGTGGTGATGACCGACGACTCGGTGGATGTGGCGCCACGGCCGTTCCGCAGGCAGCCGTTGGAATACCCGTCGGCTGCTAAAAAGCAAGGAATCGAGGGTTATGTGGTGTTGAGTATGTTGATCAGCGCGTCCGGACGGGTTGAACGGGTCCGCGTATTGGAGGCCGAACCGGCTGGCATGTTCGAGGACGTGGCGGTGCAAGGCGTGCAATCGTGGGAGTTCGAGCCGGCGCAATACCAAGGACAGCAAGTGAAGGTCTGGGCGAAACAAACCATTCGCTTCAATTTGAGTTAGGGCGATGCAAAGACAAGTGCAGAACACCGTGGGCGGGGTTATTGTTTTGCTTGGATGGGTAGTCGTGATGGCAGGGTTTCCGGCAGTGTCGATCGCCGCCGATCCAGGCGAGACACCGGAGATCGAACGCGGCGAGGGCGTTGACTATGTGTCGTTGGCTGCGCTGTTGATCCGCGATGGACATTACGACAGGGCTCAGACCGCGCTCGATAGCGTCGACGTCGCCGCCAGCGAGATCGATAAGGCCCGATATTACACGTTACGGACCCTGGTCGATCTCAATCTCGAAAATTACCAGGCGGTGAAAGTCGATATCGCCAAAGCGCAAGCGTTTGGCAGAGGAGATCTCATTCTTTGGGTGTATCTCGCCCAGGCACACTACAACCTCGGTGAATACGAACGGGCTTTGGCGGCGTTGGATGAGGCGGGGGAACTGGCAAAAACCAAACCTGCTCTGTTTTTCATGCGAGCGCAGGCGCATTGGAAAATGGGTGACAAACGCGGTGCCTGGAACGTGCTCTCCGAGGGCGAGAAAGTGTTCCCCGAAGAAGTGCGGTTCTTGCGGCGCAAATTCTTTATTCTGGTGGAACTCACATTTTATTCGGCGGCAGCGGAATTAGGCCGTGAATACTTGCAGAGAGGAGAGCCGAAACTCGAGGACTACCTCGCGCTCGGCAGTGCCTTACGCCAGAGCGGTCGGCCGGAAGACTCTTTGCATTTCCTTGAGGCCGCGGTCTTGCGTTTCCCGACCGACGCGAAACCACGGCTTGAATTGGCGCACGCCTATCTTGATATGGGGCAACTGGCGATTGCGGCTGATCTGTTTGCAGAGGCCGCTGAACTGAATCCCGAGTTGGTGAAGGATGCAGCTGAAGTGCAAAGACGGGCAAAGTCCTATTTTCGTGCGCTGCACTTGAACGCGCAGGTACGGGATCAAGCGGAAAAGCTCAAACAACGGCTGGCGATATTGCTCGAGTTGGGGCATTTCGAAAAAGTGGCGGCAATGCAAAACGCGCTATCACGCCTGGGTCTTCTCTCTGACGAAGACGTCCGCTACGCGCTGGCTTACGCGTTCTTTAAGATTGGCGATTTCGAGAGCGCTGAACGGTATCTCAAAAAATTGACAAGCGGAGATGGCTTCCGCAAAGCGACAGCGGTTCGTAAAGCGATGGAAGACTGCCGCGATGCCCGCTGGAAATGCTTATAGAGGGCAATACAATATGCATAACCGTACAATGTTGGGCTTTGCGGCGGTACTGATGGGATGGATTGTCGCGTTTTCGGCGTGGGCGGCCGATCCCGCCGAGTTGGCTTTGTTCGTTTTCAAGCAAGGAAAACCGGTGAGCGGGTTGTTGGTGATCGTCGATTCTGCGGTGAGTGGGAAAACGGATCGGGTTGGTGCGGTTTACTTGGAAATGCCGGCTGGACGGCACGATATTCGGGTGAAAGATAACGAGGTGGAGCTGGCTCAAGTCGATTTGCAAACGGAAAGCGGTGAAAGCCTGGAGATTATCGTGACCTTGCCGGTGGAGGTCGGCGTGCAGCCTGTCGTCGACATCGAGAGTTCGCGGACGGGAGGGTCTGGTTCGCAAGCTAGGCTTGTCGATGCGGATGCACCAAAAGGCCCGCCAGGGCAAGTCGTGGGTCAAATCAAGGACGTCGAAACGGGACAGGGCGTGGTGGGAGCGCGCGTATTTATCAGCGGGGTTGCCCTTGAAGCGGAAACCGATGCTGAGGGGCGGTTCAGTCTCGAAGTTCTGCCTGGGGAGTATTCGATGTCGGTGATTCATGCCGACTATAGCACGCAAACGTTGGACCGTCTGACGGTGGCCTCGAACGAACAAACCCAAGCCGATATGGAGCTGTCACCGGCCGGGATCGAGTTGGCTGATTTTGTAGTGACAGCGCCTTATATCGAGGGTTCTATTGCATCCGTAGTGAGTCAGCAGCGTGAGACGTCTGAGGTGACCGAGGTCATCGGTGCCGAGCAAATGTCTCGATCGGGTGACTCGGATGCGGCGGATGCCCTGAGACGGGTGAGTGGTCTGACGCTGGATCAAGGCAAGTTCGTGGTGATTCGTGGACAGCCTTCACGGTATACGTCGACGACTTGGAATGGATCGCCATTGCCGAGTCCAGACCCCATTCGACGGATCGTGCCATTGGATCTGTTTCCGACTGGTGTTTTGTCCGGTGTGGAAGTGCAGAAAAGCTATTCGGCGGATCGTCAAGGCGAGTTCGGTGCAGGCTTGATCGACTTACAAACCAAGAGTGTGCCCAAGTCGCCCTTTGCAAGTTTCAGTGTTGATACCGGGTACAACACCCAAAGTACCGGCAAAGACGGTTTTTCCTCGGAAGGAGGGGCGAGGGATTTTCTGGGTATTGACGATGGCACGCGCGCGCTTCCCGAATCGGTTGATGCTGCCATTTCCGGTGGTAGCTCGACGTTGGATGATCTGAGTCGCGAGGAACGTAAAGAACTCGGCGCGGATTTTTCCAACAATTATGAAATTCGCGAGAAAACTTTAGCACCGGACGTCGGGTTTACGCTTTCTGGCGGAACCAACTATGCAACGGGTATCGGCAACTTCGGTGTGTTGGCGTCTTTTAGCTGGGGCCGTCAGTTTCGTATCCGGGAGGAAGTGGATAAGAGCTTTGCGCTGAGCCAAGGTCAGCTGGTCGAGCAAGGGCGGTTTCTCGAACAACGAGCGGACATGGACGTGGATCTCGGTAGTCTGTTCGTGCTTGGCTGGGAGACCGAAAAGCATAAGCTGTCGGGAAACTTCTTCTTGATTCGCAAGTTGACCGAACGCAATCAGATCGATGAAGGGGTGGATGCGAACAATGACGGCCTTCGAAGCTACTTGATCGAGTGGAACGAGCGACAAATGTTAATCGGTCAACTGGCGGGTTCCCATGAGTTACCTTTTCTGAAGATCGAGTGGCGCGCATTGAAAGCCAAGGGTGATCGAAACTCGCCGGATCGTCGGACTTACACGTACCGGCAACCCGAAAGTACCGGCGACTTTGTTTTTCGCGCAGACGTGGGCGCGTTACGTCGGCACAATGAAGTTGACGACAAGATCACGGGGTTGGGTCTGGACCTGACCGTCCCCGTCATCGAAAGCAAGGCGTTTGACTTCAAGTTCAAGGTTGGGGGTGCCTATGACAAACAAGATCGTGAATCCTTTATTTCACGTTTTCGCTTCGAGCCCTCCGACTCGCTTGATCAGGCATTGTTGTTATCCGCCAACCCTGAGGATTTTCTTACCCCAGAAAACATCTTGAACGATGATGTCGGCTTTTTCGACGATTCACAGGCGAACGAGGATTATACCGGTCGGGGTGAGGTCAAGGGCGTCTATGTGATGTCAGATATCGATATTGCGAAGACAGTCCGTTTAGTGGGTGGCTTGCGTATCGAAGAGTCTGATTTTAGCGTGACGTCGTTCCAAGGTGGGACTGGGGGTGAAATCGAAAAAATCGAAGGTGGTTTCAATGAGACCGATTTACTGCCGGCGGCAACCCTGACGTACAAGTTCTTAGGTGATATGCAGCTGCGATTGGGTTACAGCCAGACCGTGTCTCGTCCGGTACTCGTTGAGCTGTCCGCAAGCCGGTTTTTTGATCCGCAAGAAAGTGACGACTATCGTGGCGATCCGGAGTTGAAACCCGCCCAAATCGAAAGTTTCGATGTCCGCTGGGAATGGTATCCATCCGGCACGGAATCGGTTACTCTAGGCGGGTTTGCCAAGCGCTACACTGACCCGATCGAAGTCGCGTTTTCTCCGGTCAGCGGAGGTTCATCTTTAACTTTGCTGCGCACTATGACCAATGCCGAGCGGGCCAAGGTTTATGGCTTGGAGGCAGGCGCGAGAACGGAGTTGGGTCGTCTTGGTGATTGGCTGGATAAGCTCTATGTGCAAATCAACGCGACATTTTTGACGTCGGATGTCACGCTTGCCGAGGGGGGCAACAACACGAGCACCAGTCGCCCATTGGCTGGGCAAGCAGAAAACGTCTATAACGGCCAACTTGGTTACGATGGCGAGCGTCACGACTTGACGTTGTCCTTCAACCGAGTCGGCCGCCGCTTGGAAACCGCAGGTGCAACGGGTTTGCCGGACACGTTCCAGCAACCGGAGTCGTATCTCAATTTTGCCTATGGTTGGCGGTTCTCCAAGCGTGGACAATTCAAGTTCAAAGCGGGGAATATCTTGAACCCCGAAACGAAGTACGTGCAAGGCGGTGAACTCGATCGAACCAGCAAGCGTGGGGTGACGTTGGGCGCTGCATTGAAATGGGAGTTCCTTTAGGGTGGCGATATCGGTATGATCTCGACACCCCTTTAGGGTATTTTGTTAGCTAGTACGATAATTTTGGAGGCAACATGCAGAATAATCTCTTGAGATTACTGATCGTTTTGTTCGCTATGCTGGCACTGACGCTGGCCGGGTGTAGCGACGATGACGATGACGATGACGACGATAGCGATGGCGGTAGTCAGATCACTGATCGCGATGGTGACGGTATCGCTGATAGCGCCGATAATTGCCCGAATAATGCGAATGCCGACCAGGCGGATAGCGACGGCGA
>CAZWQC010000149.1:3475-6679 GCA_964635785.1 uncultured Ectothiorhodospiraceae bacterium | reverse complement strand
TTAAGCTGTCTCGCCGCCATCAATACTTGGCTTTGGCGGCCAACGCACGCAATCCGGCGGTGACGCCATGAAGTGAAACCGGGATGGCAACTTCACTGCCATCAAGTTGAGCGAAGCTGACCTTGAGCGTTTTTCCGGCCTGCATGGCCTGGCGCAATGCATTGGGCAATGGAAACAACGCGAGGCAACCGTCCGCACGGCAATGATGCAGTGGTATTCGTTGCACCTCACCTTCGTCGACACGCAAAGCCAACCCCGGTTCGACCAGGATACCGAGCGGCAACCGAATCATGACCAACGGTTCGGCTGTTTCCGGAATCGACTGAACCACGAACGACAACACCGGCGCTTCATCCGCTCCTTCCAAGTAAACCCGTTGCTGTAAGACGCACTCACCGCTCGACTCGCAATATAACGCCCAGTCACGAAACGACTCGGCGTGAGGGGCGCTCGCGTCGGCGACCGGCGCTGCCTGCAAGCCAAGGCAAGCGCATAGAAAGATTGCACCCATCCGCAACCACCGACAATACCGCTGTCCTTCCACCATCTTGGCTACCTCACAGCAAATCGATCGTGACTTGGAAGTGAATACCATCGTCTTGCCAATCGTACTCCGGTTTGTCGACGGGTCCTTCGATGGCATATGCCCAATACAATTCACCATAGATCCGACGATGGGGCGTAGCGATCAGACCCAAGCCAACCGAATGCAGATGATCTCGGTGACGCGGTTGATCCCGGTTCCACGCCGTGCCGTAATCCATGAACGGTGCCAGTTGCAACACGGATGCCTCGGCCAAGCCGACCCATTTCCCCAACACCACCGGTTGCCGCAGTTCCAAAGACAGCCCATACCCGTTGTCACGGACCAACTCGTTTTCCCGATAACCGCGCACGGTGCGGGCACCCCCCACGGCTATTCGCTCCAACGGCACGAGTTCATCATTGGCTAACTGCAAATCACCACGAACGATCATGCGACCCCCACCGAGCGGCAACTGTCGTGAGTATTGCATTTGCCCCAGCCAGGCAAAGAACTGACCATCCGGTGCGCCATCGTGGCGCGTCGCATTGAAGGCATGGATGCCGATATTGAACGTCGAACGCAGCGCCAAGGCCTGACGCTCGCCCCGATTGACAAAATCTTGACTCAACCGCACGACCGACACCAAGCTTTCCCCGGCGTTATCATCCTCGTCATCTTGCGGTGCCGGTGGCGAAAAGGCAAAGGAGTCGCCATCGAGAAAGGTTTCCACCCGGCGCCGGGAAAACGACACCCCCAGCTCGAACGTCCGCCGCAAGGTCCGCATCACCGGATGAACCAAACCGAAATCGAAACTGCGAAACTCGCTATCGATGTCCAAGGCATCCAGTGGCTCTTCGAGCACCGAGTTTTCGCTTTCCGCGTAACCGAACGTCAATCGCGTGTCACGCGCTGTCAGCGGCACCATGTACCCCACTGACAGCTCATCGGCCCCACGACTGTAGCCGAGACTGAGGTCCACGGTATCGCCCAAGCCGGTTAGATTGCGCACGCCGCCGGCGACATTGAGCCGCTCCGCTCCAGTACTCGGCGGTCGATGGTTATCGGTACCAATACGAAAGGCAATCGGCAACGCCCGATCGACCACCAAATCCAGTTCGCTCGATCCGGACGTCAATCCCGGACGCAGACTGCCGTTCATCCGCTCGATCAAGGGATCCTGCAGCACGAGTTGAAACCGCTCCTGCAGCGCGCCGATATTGAAGGTTTCGTCCGGATCAGGCCACAAACGTTTACGCACGTAATCCTTGCGCAACCAACCAGTGCCGGAGATGTTCGTCGCATCCAAACGTCCCTCGCGCAAGGTGAATGTCACCACGCCGTCATCGATTCGTTGCCCCGGCTCGATAACGGCACCCGAGTTGACGTATCCGTTATCCACGTACAGTCGACTCAGCCGGAACCGAATCTCCTCCAAGTCGCCGACTGTCACCGCTCGGCCGATGTATGGCGCGACCACTTCACCGAGTTCGGCATCGGAAAAAGCGGAATTGCCCGTAAACTGAACACCATTGAGCACAAAACTCGGTCCATGTCGTTCGATCAGCGTTTGCCCGGGCGCTTCGTCGGGCACCTTCAGTCCAGGCACTTGTTCCGACTGCCGCAGGTAATCCGGTGTCGCCGGTGCACGCTCGCTAGGGTGCTCGGCGACCTCGACCCGTTGCTCTGCATTTCCGGCAAGCGAAAACGACACACCCATGATCACGATGCCGAACCGTGCTCGACGCGGCATCGCCAGAAAAACCCCTACCCCCATCGAAATCACTTTTAACAAACGCACTGAAGTTCTTTCCCCATCGCATAAATGAATCACCGCGTTGCAACCGCGACTCACCAAATCGTCACCCTGCACAACAGCACCTTCCTCGTCGACACCATCGGTCAAGCGCCCACTTAAATCCACGCAGCAACACAACGCCTCCAATTCAGTCGTCACCGCACCAACCGTCGGCGTGTACTGCATGAAATTGGGCTTACCCGAACCACGGTTTTACCTCTTTCTGGCGCCCGACCAACAGCGCCTATCCTACAACCGATCTTTGGCTAAGATAAATGCCGCACGGAACATCATTACAACGGAACAACCGACGGCTGACTTCCATGAACGAATCAAGCGATGCCACGGTGCCAGCCGCATCGAATTTGCGCTATCCTCTTTGCCCTACAACCCTCACGTCTTTGGGAGCCGATATGAAAACCTTCGTCTTGTCGTTATGCCTCGGTATCGTCCTATTTCTTGCGCTCAGCGCAACCGAACCTGCTTCTGACGCAGCGGCGACCGACCCCGATGGGGCGGTAACCGACTCCGACGGGGCGGTAACCGACTCCGACGGGGCGGCAACCGACTCCGATGCCGCGACGACCGAAGCTGCCGCGACGATTGTCAAGATCGACGGTCTCGTGCGCATACTTCGTGCCGGCGAGATTCGCAAACGAAGCGCAACAGTCGGTAGCGTGCTCAATCCCGGTGACATGCTCATTACCTACACCGGTTCCAATGCCGTATTGAAACGGGCTGGCGACTCGACCTACTTGGTTATGGACGAATCGAGCAAATTGGTCATTCAAGCCGACCATGTCGAACAACAAGCCGGTGAAATCTATTACGATGTACGCCAACAAAATGCCGTCGGCCAATTGGTAAAAACCGATTTTGCCAC
>CAZWQC010000149.1:1175-3465 GCA_964635785.1 uncultured Ectothiorhodospiraceae bacterium | reverse complement strand
TGCCACGCTCGGCGTGAAAGGCACCCGGTTTATCGTCGTCGTCATTCCTGTCCCGGACGAGGATGAATCGACAGATCAAGACACTGGCGACGAGTCCGCTACGACACCGGAATCGGACAAGGGCAAAGTGGCCTTGGACGATGGCGAGCTGGAAATCACCTCACCAGGGGAACCCTATGAAATCAGAGGCTTCGAGGACTTCCGTGCACATCATCTGGCTGAATTCGAGCGTTTCAAACAACAACAACGGCAAGAATTTGCCGAATTCAAACAATCCTTCTCGCTGAGCGCCGGCCAATCCGTGCGGTTTCGCGGCCTCCAGGCGGTCGGCAGCAAGCTCGGCGATGACGACCAAGCCCGCTTCTCCCGCTATAGAACCTTGCTGAACGAATGAAGCGGCGTCTTCTCGTTCAAGTCTTGTTGACTTTGGCGTTACTGGGTTTAAGCCTGGTCAACCCGCCGCCGTTGAAAGACTTTGCACTGCGGTTCAACGATCTGAACTATCGTTGGACCGAGCGCGAGCCCGATCCGCGGGTCGTACTGGTCGCTGTCGACGAGCAATCGGTTAATCGCTTCGGCCGTTGGCCCTGGGATCGTGCGGTGCTTGCCGAACTCCTCGCCAACTTTCACGAGGCAGACTTGGTGGTGCTCGATATGCTGTTCTCCGAACCCACCAATCCCGCCGCAGATCGAGCCCTCGGGAACACACTCGCAATGCTCGACAACACGATCTGTGGATTCTATTTGCGCCGCGACGCGACCGAGGACATTTCGGCTTCGACTTTCGAGTTGCTTGGTGACTCGAGCCTGGAACGAGTTCAGTTGGAACACGGCCTGCTGCCAGCCGCAAATTATGCCGACACCAACATCCCGACGATTTTACAAGGATGTCTGCTCAACGCCTCGTTCTCGACATTGGCAGATAGCGACGAATTGTATCGCCAGTATCCACTTGCCCAAATCTATCGTGGTCAAGTCTTTCCCTCACTGGGCGTGCAGGCAGCACGTTTTTTGCTGAACAAAGACCTCTACCTATCCGACCAGACCAAACATCTGACCGCTCGCCTCGGTGACACGCCGCTATCAACCAACGATCTCGGATTTCTGCGGTTAAACTTCTACCCACGCGATAGTTATCAAATCATCTCGCTTGCCAAAGTGGCCGATGGCACGATGCAACCAAGCGACTTTGCCGGCCAAGTGGTGATTGTCGGCGTGACCGAGGCCGGCGTCTCCGATATTCGTTCCACCCCGCTAGGGCAGATCCCTGGCCCCTTGTTTCATTACACGTTTATCAGCAACGCGCTCAACCAGGATCACTTGCGCGTGATACCGTGGCTGGACCTTGGCGCGGTGATCGGCATCTCCCTGCTGCCGCTTGCCGTTGTCGGCCTGCGTCAGTCCTGGCTACGCTTGGCCACCGCCGGAAGCGGTTTCGTGATTCTGTTTTTTGTCGGTAAATGGCTATACGTTAGTGAACATTTGTGGATCGACAGCTTCTATCCCATGCTCGCATTGTTCGTTAGCGCTGGCGCACAGGAGTTGGTGAGCCTATTCACCAAAGACAAGGAGGCTCGTTTCTTGGCTCGTGCTTTCCAAAACTACCTGTCGCCGGAACTGTTGCGCGAGGTCACCAACCATCCCGAACGTCTCGTCCTCGGTGGCGAAACGCGGGAAATCTCGGTCATTTTCTGTGACATTCGCGGATTTACCACCAAATCTGAACAGCTCAAGCCTGCCCAAGTGAGCGAATTGCTTTGCGCTTTCTTGACGCCAATGACACGGATCATTCAAACCGAAGGCGGATTGGTCGACAAATTCATCGGCGACGAAGTCATGGCCTTGTTCAATGCACCGGTTGATTTACCCGACCACACCTCGCATGCTTGCCGTGCGGCCTTGGCAATGGTGGCTGCGTTACCGGACATCAACGTCCATCTCAACAGCCTCGGTTTGCCGAGCATCGATATCGGGGTCGGTCTCAACCGTGGCCTTGCCACCGTCGGCAACATGGGTTCGGAAAACCGGTTCGACTACACGGCGGTGGGCGACACCGTCAACCTGGCCGCTCGAATCCAAGGCGTGAACAAGGAGACCGGAACTCGCATCTTGATCACCGAATACGCGGCCGAAGTCATCCAATCCGATCCGCAGTTTCAATTAAATGACCGCGGACTGATCCAGGTTCGAGGCCGACAAAACGAGGTCCGCATTTACGAATTGCTGGAACCGGGCCAGGAACCGGCGGCAAGCCCACCTGCGCCATGAATGGACGCCTTTAACAACATCA
>CAZWQC010000149.1:0-1165 GCA_964635785.1 uncultured Ectothiorhodospiraceae bacterium | reverse complement strand
ATCATGACCGCGCCATTGCGGCCGGCTTGAATTCCGCGCCGACCACGAAAGGTTAGGCTAACCGGCGCTTCAACATCTCGTTGACTTGCGCCGGATTCGCTTTACCTTTCGTGGCTTTCATGACCTGACCGACGAAAAATCCAAAGACCTTCTCTTTCCCGGCCCGATACTGCGCAACCTGTTGCGGGTTGTTCGCCACGATTTCATCGACAATTGCCTCGATGGCACTGTCATCGGTAATCTGCCTAAGCCCACGTTGCTCGATGATACTGTCCGCATCGCCGGCTCCGGCCCACATGGCTTCGAAAACTTCCTTCGCGATTTTCCCCGAAATCGTGTTATCCGTGATCCGCTGCAACAACTGCGCAAGTTGACTTGCGCCGACGGGACTTTGTCGCAGGTCTAGATCGTTTTTATTCAATGCCGCGGAGAAATCACCCATAACCCAGTTCGCCGCCAACTTCGCCGGTCCGCCATTGTCGACCACCGCCTCGAAGAAATCAGCCAGCTCTCGTGCAGCCGTCAAAAACGCCGCATCATAATCGGATAACCCATACTGTTGCATGAACCGTTCGCGTTTGGCATCGGGCAATTCCGGCAAGTCTTGCCGCACCGACTCGACCAAATCCGCTTCGACCACCACCGGCAACAGGTCCGGATCGGGAAAATAGCGATAGTCATTGGCTTCTTCCTTCCCTCGCATGGGCCGGGTAATGCCTTGCTCGACATCGTACAACCGGGTTTCTTGGACAACCTTACCACCGCTCTCAATCAGGTCGATCTGCCGCGCGATTTCATAGTCGATCGCTTTCTCGACAAACCGAAACGAGTTGACGTTTTTGATTTCCGTCCGGGTACCAAACGCCTCTTGGCCAACCGGCCGTACCGAGACGTTGGCATCACAACGGAAATTACCTTCTTGCATATTTCCGTCGCAAATGTCGAGATAACGCACTATGGCATGCAGTTTTTTCATATACGCCACGGCTTCGGCTGACGAGCGCAAATCTGGCTCCGAGACGATCTCGAGCAACGGTGTGCCAGCACGATTTAGATCGATCCCGGACATGCCTTGAACATCCTCATGCAAAGACTTCCCGGCGTCTTCTTCCAAATGCGCGCGGGTGATACCGATCACTTTGGTCTCCCCGTTATCTAAGGCAAT
>CAZWQC010000148.1:0-6695 GCA_964635785.1 uncultured Ectothiorhodospiraceae bacterium | reverse complement strand
GCGAATTGAGCGTGACCAGCGACGGGCCAGGGCAGTACCTTCCGCTTTACCGTTCGCGTGGGCGACCCCCCAGCGGCGGTTCCTGGTTTTAGCCCGCCAAAGGCACTGCAAGGAGCGCGAGTCTTGGTCTTGGAACATCACACGCAGGCCCGGCACGACCTGCTCGAATGCCTGAACTCGTTCGGTTTTCGCGCCACCGCCACGGCGCAGGCGGCAGAGTGCCCGCCAGCCGGCGGGCGCGCAAGCTGACGATTCGCGCTAAGCGCTTCAATCATTGGGTGTTTCCGCGTGAGGTTAACAGCTTAGTGTTGAGAGGGGAAGGTGTCGGGGAAGTCAAGAGCTCCGGTGCAAAAAGGATAGGATGACGGCGCCGGCCATGACGGGTTTAGAGAATTTTTGTCGTGGTTTGGAGGAAGACGGAGGTGGTGGTTATCCCGGTTTGTGTGACAGCTTACGGACAAGGGTTGGGAAGGCTCTGATGAATGGCATCGATGCCTGCAACGATCTCGTCGGTCATGGTGATCTCGATACTCTCGATATTTTCTGCCAGTTGGGTGAGATCGGTGGCGCCGATGATGTTGGCGGTCACAAAGGGTCGTGAGTTGACGAAAGCCAAGGCCATTTGCGCGGGTGATAAACCATACGTTTGGGCCAATGCGACATAACGTTGGACGATGGGCTCGACATGACCCGCAGAATAGCGTTGAAAGCGCTCGAATAGTGACAGGCGAGCATTGGCTGGCCGTTGACCGTTCAAGTATTTTCCAGTCAATACCCCAAAGGCGAGGGGTGAGTAGGCGAGTAATCCGACGGCTTCGCGATGAGCGATTTCGGCCAAGCCGATTTCGAAGGTGCGGTTGAGTAGATTGTAGGGGTTTTGGATGCTAACGACGCGGGGCAGTCCGATTTGGTCGGCTAACCGTAGGCAATGCATGACCCCCCAAGGGGTTTCGTTGGACAGACCGATGGTGCGCACTTGGCCTTGTTGGACGAAATCAGCCAAGACTCGAAGGGTTTCAGCAAGCGGCGTGGTGGCTTGCTCGTCGTAGGTGTAGCCGAGTCGACCGAAGAAATTGGTTGATCGTGCGGGCCAGTGAATTTGATAGAGATCGAGGTAGTCGGTCTGGAGTCGGCGCAACGACGCCGACAACGCCGCTTCCAGATGGGAACGAGTCAACTGCGGACCATGGCGCAGATAATTGACCCAGTCGCCGGGACCTGCCACTTTGCTCGCCAGGATGATGTCGTCGCGGCGTCCGCGTTTGGCTAACCAGCGGCCGATGTAGGCTTCGGTGCGGCCTTGCGTTTCGGCTTTGGGTGGAACCGGATAAATCTCGGCCGTATCGATGAAGTTGATGCCGTGTTCAATGGCGAAGTCGAGTTGCGCATGCGCCTGCATTTCGGTGTTTTGTTCGCCCCAAGTCATGGTGCCCAGGCAAATTCGACTGATGTCGATGTCGGAATGACCGAGTTTGACATAGATCATGGTTGACCTCCGGTTAGCGGTGGGTTTGCATACAAACGATGGTTAGGTTGAGCCATGCGCGATGTTTTGACCGACCGCATGTTAAGCTGGTGATTGCAAAATGTTGCCCCATATTCTCAAATAAACCTCTTGTTCGGGAGCCTTAGCCATGATGACTTTGCGTGATTGGTATGATGTTCGTAAATGGCCCACCTGGTGGAATTGGTTGAGTCCGATGACTGACAACCCGCCGGCAGCGGGATATGGTGTTTCGGCCGCACCCCGATTGGCGACGTCCGGTCCAAACTTGACCGCACAAGGGAGCGTCAGTTCGCGTAATCACTGTCGCGAAATCGATGAACTGGTCGAAGATTATCATTTGTGACATGATCGCCGGCTAGTTTGGGTTGAGCTGTTGTGGACGATCGGATTGGTAAATAGCCGCGAAACGCGGATGACGACCGTTAAAGTCCCATAGTCGGTATCGGGGTCGGCCACCGTAGCCGTCGTTCATTTCGGTTCGACCCCGATTTCTTAGGTTCTGCGTTGAAAGTCTATTTAATGTTGAGGAGGTTTCCTTGTATCAGCAGCTCGTTCCTCTGTCCGCCGAACGCCATGGCGGGAAACGTTTATCGCCTCGCGCTGATTATCGCTATGCGGCAGCAACGGCCGTTGTTGCCTTGGTGCCGGCAGAATTGCCGCGGGCGGCCTTGGAGATTCCAGTGGCGTTTGCACGGCAGGATGACCGGTTAACGTTGGTTGGGGTGTTGTCGCCGCGACCGGGAATCAATCTCTATGTATCGGAAGACGGCCAATGGTTGGGTGGCTATGTGCCGGCGCAGATTCGGGCTTATCCGTTCGCGGTGGCGCGGGTCGGTGAAAAGGCCGATCCGGCGCTGTGTGTGGATGAGGGCAGTGCGCGTTTGTCCGATAGTGAGGGTGAGCCATTGTTCAATGCGGATGGCGAAGCCGGTCGCCCCGTCAATGAAGCCAGACAGTTCTTTCAGCAAATGTTGCAGCAAGAGCAAATTGGCCAGAAGCTCTGCGAGGTGCTAGACGAGAAAAAAGTGATTGAGCCTTGGGCGCTGAAGTATAAGGATGGCGAAGGCAAAGAGCGGGAGACCAAGGGCTTGTTTCGGGTCAATGAAAAGACCTTAGGTCAGCTCGCCGACGAAGACTTTGTTGCGTTGCGTCGCGGTGGTGCTTTGAGTTTGGCATACACGCAACTATTGTCGATGGGGCGGGTCGGTACGTTCCAGCGGTTGGTGAATCTACGCCGGCAAATTGCGGTGCAGCAAGCGGCCAGCCAGCATCAGGACGGCGATTCCGAAAATGGCGACGCTTTTAACTTCAATAGCTTGTAAACGAAATGCGGCATCTCAGGGGATCGGTGAGGTGGCTTGAGCGAACAGCTAAGTGGCCGCGAAGAAGGCGTTGTAGTGCTTTCGTCGTGGCAGCAGCCCCGCATTGCTCGGTCAACGTGGCCCATTCTCTGGTAGTCACATGGCGGCGGTCGTGAGTAATATCCGATTTCAGTATGACGAGCGGGAGGATCGGGTGCGCTTGGTCTGTGAAGGCCAAGGCGTGCCGGTTCGTCATTTGGTTTTCACCCGCCGTCTAACGATCCGCTTGGTTCGTGGTTTGGCGACGTTGTTGGAGCGCCACGGTCGGCCAAGTTGGGCGGATCGTGGTGCAGCAGCCGGCACCAACCCATTGGTGCATGAGCATTTGGCGGCGATTTCGCGACCGCAGCTACGGCCGCCAGCCCCAGCAGAGTCGGAATCTCCTGCAGTGAATCCAAGCGATCCGACGACGGTGGCGGTGAATTTGCAGAAGCCGCCAGACATGCTGGTCAGTCACGTCGATGTGCAAATCGGCGACGAGCGTTTCGGTCTAACGTTTTTTGCGCGTGAGGCGAAACTGCTACGCCTGAAACCGACGCGCGAGGAGTTGCATCGGCTGCTCGGAGGGATGTTGAGTCTGTCGGGGCGGGCGCGTTGGAGTATTCCGGTCGACGATACCTGGTTGCGCGAAGTCGAAGTCCTCCGTTGGTCCAGCAGCAGCCAAGGTCAAGCCCTGCATTAGTCTCTCGAGTCTGCTGTTCGATGCCGCTTGGGTGTGTCGGCTGTAGCCGGCGCACCCAAGCGGGTTGTCACTTTTCCTTGAATGCGTGTTCGAAGCGGCGGGTCAGTGGCTCGATGAGGTAGTCGAACGCTGTGCGCGATCCGGTTGGGATAACGACTTCGGCGGGCATACCGGGGTAAAGTTCGACTTCGTCCAGAGCGAGGAAGTCTTGGTCGACGATCTCGACTCGTATCGTGTAATACGTTGCACCTGTGCGTTCTTCGGTAATTCGGTCGGCGGAAATCGTGCGCACGACACCGTCTGCTGCCGGAAGGTCGCGTTGGCTGTAAGCGGTGATACGGACATCGGCTGCCATCCCTGGTTGCAGATCGGTGATGTCATCAGGGCGGACCTTGGCCTCGACGACCAGAAGATCATTGGCCGGTACAATCTCCAATACTTTTTCGCCAGGACGGACCACGCTACCGGCAGCAAACACGCTTAAGTTCAGTACGTAGCCACTACGCGGGGCACGCAGTTCCACTCGTTCGAGTTGCTTGTAGGCTGAGCGCAGTTGCGGTTCGAGTTCCGCGATTTGGGCGTGGCCTTCACGCAGTCCTTGGGCGATCTCTTCGGCGCGCCGGCGTTTCAATTGCGCGATTTGCAGGCGCAGCTCGCCGATGGTCTCCCGCGTTTGGGCGAGATCGGCGTTGGCTTCGCCGCGTTGGCCGATGTAGGTGGCCTGCTGGCGTTCCAGTTCCAACACGTTCAGCGTCGACTCAAAGCCTTTCTTTTCCAGTCCTTTGAAGTTCTCGAGTTGCCGGCCGATGATCTCGACTTGCGTGGCATGGGCGTCGGCGAGCGCCTGATAGCCCTCAACTTGGGCTCGCAGTTGGCTGATTCGCTGTCGCAAGAGCTCCAGCTCACCGTTGAGGGCGTCGACTCGCTTGCGGAACAACAGACGTTCTTCGCGCAATACGGTCTCTACATAGGGATCGTCGGTTATGGCGAGGAGTGATTCCGGGAAGGCGATGTCTTTGGCGTCGTTTTGTTCGGCCTCAAGTCGAGCGACTCGCGCTTGGGCTGAAAACAATTGAGCGCGGAGCCGATCGATGGTCGAGCGAATTTCGGTGTCGTCCAGTCGTACCAAGACGTCACCGGCGTCGACATAATCGCCTTCGTTGACTGGAATCTCTGCGACGAACCCGCCATCGCGATGTTGAACTTCTTTGCGGTTGCCTTTGACCACGATGGAACCCGGAGCGATGACAGCGCTGTCTAGGGGTGCCAGCATGGCCCAGGTGCCGAGTCCGACGAAAAAGAACAACATCACGCCAATGCCGATGAGCACTGTTGTTCGTGCGTTGCCGTGCAAAGGCGGGGTTTCGTCGGGGACTTCGGTCACTTCGCCGGCCAAGAGCGCACCGCCGCCGGAGCCGGCAAGGAAGTTGTCTTTGTCAGTCGGGGCATCGGAGTCAGTGATCGGAGAACTGGTCTCGGTGGAAAGTGTTAGCTCACTTGTGGGGGTCGCTTTATCGAAACCCGTTGTGTGGGTTGATTCCGTCGACTCGAGTGTTGCGTCACTTTTGCTCGGCACTGCCTTCGACTCGTTATCCTCGGCGCGGAGCACTGCGTCGTCAGATGTGGACGCCATTGTCACAGGCGATGTGTTGGTATCTTTTCTTGCTGTTGACATGTCGGTCTCCCTAAAGAACAATTTGGCTCGCAAAGGACTGCGGCGGGCGCGGTCCCGGTCCCGGCTTTTGGGGGTTGGGCGGGCTTGCTGCACCGGACAGTTGTGCAAGAACCTGATCCTTTGGACCGAAACGGGCCACGTGACCGTCTTTCAAGGCCAGAATCTTATCGGCATGGGTCAGTAGGCTGGGCCGGTGGGTGATCAATACCAGCGTCACACCCTCTGCTTTCAGGCGGGCGACGGTGTTGGCCAGAGCCTGCTCACCTTCGGTATCGAGGTTGGAATTGGGTTCATCGAGAACGATGAAGCGCGGATCGCCGAACAATGCACGGGCGATGCCGATGCGTTGACGTTGACCGCCAGATAGTGCTGTGCCGCCATCGCCGAGTTCGGTCTCATAGCCATTCGGCAAATGCAGGATCAACTCGTGGACACCGGCTTTTTGTGCCGCAGCAACGATGCGTTCGCTGGAACTTGCGGTGAATCGGCAGATATTGTCGCGCACGGTACCGGAAAAAAGCTCAATGTCTTGGGGTAAATAGCCGACGAATTGCCCAAGGTTGCCCGATCGCCATTGGTAGACATCCGCCCCATCCAGGCGCACATGGCCCGCGTTGGGGCGATGAATGCCTACCAAAAGTCGTGCCAGGGTGGATTTGCCGGATGCGCTTGGCCCGATCAGACCAAGTACTTCGCCGGGTTCGACGTTGAAATTGATGCCACTTAGGATCGGTCTTTGATGACCGGGGAGCGAGTAGATCACGCCTTGTACGGTAAGGCTGCCTTGCGGTGGTGGGAGTGGCATGGCGGCTTGTTGTGGCGGCGTTTCTAGCAGTAGCCGATTGATCCGGCCAAAGGACGATCGGGCGCCACTGAAGGAGCGCGATGCGCCAACGAATTGCTCGATGGGAGCCAGTGCCCGGCTGAGCAAGATCAAGCCGACGAACATGGCCCCTGCGTTGATGATTTCCTCGATCACCAGGAATGCGCCAAGGCCGAGAATGCCGACTTGCAGCCACAAGCGAATGAAACGAATCAATCCGGAAAACCACGCGGCACGATCGCTAGCGGCGACCTGGTCGCTAAGGAGCTGATTGCGTCCTTTGCGCCAACGGTTGAGCAGACCGGGGAGCATACCCATCGCTTGAATGACTTCGCTGTTGCGCAGGCTGGTCTCGGTGAGTGCATAGTTCTGTACGGCCTGGGCGTTGGCGCGTTGCAGGGGGCCACGAGTGAGGTATTCGTTAAAGACGCTGACGGTCAACAATATCGCCGCCCCGATGATGGCAAACCAGCCTTGGTAGGCCGATAGGAGAAAAATCACGACCATATAAATCGGTGCCCACGGCAGGTCGAAAAGGGCATGGGCGCCTTGACTGGAAACGAACTGCCGAACGGTGTCAAAATCTCGCAGCGCTTGGCCGCGTTGTTCGTTTTTGACGAGATGACTCCGATCGACGAGTGCGGTCA
>CAZWQC010000147.1:0-6715 GCA_964635785.1 uncultured Ectothiorhodospiraceae bacterium | reverse complement strand
ACGCTGGACACCCCGCGCGAGCGTGTCGTGACAGCGCTGATGGCGCCGTTCATGTCCTGTGGGGCGCGTTTGGCCGTTTACGCATTGGTTGCAGCCGCCTTTTTCCCTGCTGCGGGGACGAACGTGGTATTCGCGCTCTATCTCATCGGCATTGGCGCCGCCATACTGACCGCGTTGTTGTTGAAAGGAACCTTGTTGCCGGGGGAAAGCCAGCCTTTTTTGATGGAATTGCCGAGTTACCAAATGCCGACACTGCGGGGGGTTGGTATTCGGACCTGGGATCGCTTGAGGGGTTTTGTCGTCGGCGCAGGGCAAATCATCATCGTCATGGTGGTCGTGCTCAACCTGATGAGTTCGATCAGCTTCGATGGCAGGATGGGGGAGAACGTCGGGAGTGACGAGTCGGTCCTTGCCGATGTCGGCCGGGGTGTGACTCCGGCCTTGGCGCCATTGGGTATCACGCCGGAAAACTGGCCGGCGACGGTGGGTCTGCTCACCGGCATCTTGGCCAAGGAAGTCGTGGTAGGCACATTGGATACGTTGTACGGCCGGCTGGCGGATGCCGGGACGCAAGACTCCAGCGATTTGAACCATTGGCAGGAAGTACGTGTTGCTTTCGCCGAGATCCCCGGTGGCTTGCTTGCGACCTTGGCCAATTTAGGCGATCCGCTTGGCCTTGGCGTTTTGGGTAGCGCCGATCCGGCAGCCGAACTCGATGTGAATCAAGCGACCTTCGGTGCGATGGCAGCTCGTTTTGATGGGCGGGTGGGCGCATTTGCGTATCTGCTGTTTGTCTTGCTGTACTTTCCTTGTGCTTCGGCGATAGCGACTTTGTCGCGGGAGATTGGCGCCCGTTGGGCGTTGTTCTCGGTGGTTTGGAGTACGGGGCTGGCGTTCGCTGTGGCGACGATGTTTTATCAGGTCGCGACATTCACCGACCATCCGTTGACGACGATCTCGTGGAGTTTGCTGTTTTCCGGTGTGTTTGGTACGGTCGTCTGGCGTTTGCGGGCAGCCGTGCGTAACGGGGTGACCGCTGAGATCGCGTTGGTTCGCCCGGGCGCAGAACTTGCTGTCGAGTCGCAACAGGCCTGTCGACATTGTGGGTAAAGACCCGTGCAGAAGCGACGTTTGGTCGGGCAATCCGTCACCGTTCGGGAGGAGTCGGGCGGGGAAAGGTCGGGCGGGGAAAGAGAGTAGTCATGCTGCAAGAAATTCGCACCTATCTGCGTGGACGCCGCCAAGCTTCCCTGAAGGATATTGCTGTCGCGCTCGGTAGCGACGAACAAACTGTTCGGCACGCACTCCGCCAGTGGCAGGCAAAAAGTCAAGTCCGGCAATTGCCCGCCGGAACCCCTTGCCGCGGTTGTCAGCTTTGCGCTAGCGACGAAATCGAGTTGTACGAATGGATTGGTTCGCCGGTGTCAGGGGCAGTGAATGTCAGTGCCGAGGGTTGTGCGAGGGTTTCGGTTCATCCTACCGAAAGATAAAGTTCAATATAATGCGTGCCGCGTCGTCGCGACGGTTCCATCGACAAGTCCTCGAAATCCTTTAACCCACTCTTTTTTCTGCATTTTCAATACTTGACAAGGGAAGAGTTCGAGCAGGCGGTTGCCAATCGTTTCGCCGATAATGCGCTGCTGTATCGCAGTCTCGCCAAAGACATCTATGCGCAAGGCGTCGCGCTCGGACGGACGAAGTACCGCTTCCTGCGTTACAGTTACTTATCGTTTCTTGCCGGTCTGCTGATCAGCGCCAGTCTGGCGGTGGCCCAAGCAGCGGTTTATCAGGACTGGATCGAGAGTTTTGTCGCGACCATTGCCAGCTTTCAGCCGGCGCAATGAGCCGTGCGTATGAATTGTTGCAAAAGTTATTCGTAGAATAAGGCTGCTTGCGACCCTTTGCCCGTGAGGGAAAGGGTCGCAAGAACTGATGAAACGATTGATACGAACACTATGCGTGTCAAATGGACCGGCACGCGCTGTGACTTCGATGGAGCAGCTGAAGGCCTAGAAGATCAGCGAAATTTCACCCGCGTTCGTTGGTTCGGACGGTTTTATTTGCCCAGACATTTTTTGTTGCTTGCTGCGTTCGATGGTTTGTTGTACGACTTTTTCGGACAAGCCATTGACCCGACTGGCGAGACCCCGGGCAACCCCTAAGCCGAATCCCTTGGTGTTCTCGAATAACGCGAAAAAGCCGTTCTTGCTGATTTCCAACGTTTGCACGTTGGTTTTCGCCTTGACGGAGGCGGTGCGATTGGAATCGAGTAGGAAGCTCACTTCGCCAACGGTGGCCGGTGCCGCAACCTCGCCAAGTACTACGATGTCGTCTTCCTCGGACGGCATGAAGACATTCAACCGGCGCTCGACGTAGACGCTGACCAAGCCGTGTAACAAAACAAAGAGGGATTCAGCCGGCTGCGCTTCCTGAATCAGGACTTCGTCCACGGTATAATTGACGAACCGCCCCTTATCGACGAGTTGCAGCAAGATCATCCTGCTCATGTCACTCAGTAAAGGGACGTTGGCGAGCGTATCGACAGCAAATTCTTTCAGCTCGGGTTCTACTCTGATGATTTCCATGACATGT
Source organism: uncultured Ectothiorhodospiraceae bacterium (assembly GCA_964635785.1). Taxonomy (GTDB): domain Bacteria; phylum Pseudomonadota; class Gammaproteobacteria; order CAYFSA01; family CAYFSA01; genus CAYFSA01. The sequence continues at coordinate 4,123 of CAZWQC010000147.1, read as the reverse complement.
ACCTGTAAGCGATTGAAGAAGAAGATGGTCTCGGTCAGAGAATCCGCATCGCCGAGTTGCCACCGCGCGTTGCTCTGTCTCGCTCGACCGCATTGGTCGCGCGCAAAAGCGCGGTTGGTTCGAGCACCACTTGTGTGCTTCTCTATTGTCAACTTGGGCTTGCATTGGTAGCCTGTGGTGACAGTGTTCCCTACCGCACCGACGCAGCGCTCGAAAACGGCGCCAGTTTAGCAAACATGACGTGCTACGCAATCCATTTGGTCACTGCCGAGAGAAAACGTAATAGTGGAAGCGCCGAACCCTTATAACAATCTTTCCCCCGAATCGATCGATCAGCTACGCAGTTCCCTGGAACGGCAGACGCGTTGGAATCGGGTTTCGGATGTCATCCATACCGCGGACAGTTTCGCCGACGCCATGCCTCAGGTGCTGCCGGATTTGTTGTTGCTCTTGGCGGCCGAGCGTCTAACCATCTATCAACGGGCTCGCAATGGGCGAGAAATCGTCTCCAAGCTCAAGATCGGCGACGCCATCAAGGAGATTCGTGTACCGCTGTCGGCAACGTCGATCTCTGGATACTGTGCCTTGTCCCATGAAACATTGCGGATCCGTGACGTCTACGACGCGCAAGAGCTGGCCAGCATTCATCCCCAGCTCTGTTTCGACAAGTCGTTCGATCAGAAATCGGGATTTCGTTCGCGCTCGATGTTGGTTGTCCCGATCAAGCAAAAAGACATCCTGCTCGGGGTGGTGCAAGTCATCAATCGAGTTGACGGCCAGGCGTTTTCCGATGTCGATCTGGAAACGACGCAAAAGTTGGCCCAGGTGATTGCCCAGAAGTTCCGTTATGAGCTGCAAGTTGCGCAAAGTCCGTATGACTACTTGATGATGACCGGTAAGCTAACGCAAGCGCAGCTTGACTATTCAAAGGAACGCGCGGCCGCCGAGGGTATCTCCGTCGAAGGTTTGCTGATCAGCGAACATGGGTTGTCCATCAGTGATGTCGGGGCGTCGCTCGAGCACTATTATCAAGTGCCGTTCATGCGTTACGACCCGAAAATCATGATCCCGAAAGAACTGATTGCCGGTATCAACGAAAGCTATTTGCGCAAACAAGGCTGGGTCCCGGTGGAAGGGGATCGCAAGGACGTCACGGTGGTCATCGACAATCCGGCGGATATCGAGAAAATCATGGAGATTCAGCGTGTTCTGCATGCGGAGAATTTCTCGTTTCGAGTCGGTGTGCGCGAGGACATCCAACGCTTTTTGGGCGGTGATGGGAGTGGGGCGGAAGCGGCCGGTCCTGCCGTCAGCGAAATCTTGAAACAATTGAGCAAGGAGGCGCGAGAGGGTGAGTCCTCGAGTGCCGCCGCGCCCGGTGACGCCGGTGATGAAGCGCAGATCATTCAGCTCGTCAATAAAATCATCATTGACGCATTCCAACAGTCCTCCTCGGATATCCATGTCGAGCCGGGGAAAGGCGGAGCACCTACCCAAGTCCGGTTTCGGATCGATGGCGTGTGTCGAATCGTCCAACGAATTCCCCCAGAGTACCTGCCGAACTTGGTGGCCCGAATCAAGGTGATGGCGCGATTGGACATCTCCGAGCGACGCAAACCGCAGGACGGGAAGCTCACCGTGAAGATTCAGAACCGACCGGTGGAACTGCGTGTCGCGACCTTGCCGACGGTCCATGGTGAAAGTGTGGTGATGCGGATTTTGGCCGCGTCCAAGCCGCTTCCGATGGAGAAGCTCGGTTTGAGCGAATGGAACAAGGAGGCGATTACCGAGGCGATCAACAATCCCCACGGCATTTTCTTGGTGGTCGGACCCACGGGTTCTGGTAAGACCACGACGTTGCACTCGCTGTTAAGCGTGATCAATACGCCGGAGCGCAAGATTTGGACGGCCGAGGATCCGGTCGAGATTACCCAACCGGGTTTGCAGCAGATGCAAATGCAGCCGAAGATCGGCTTGACTTTCGCGACCGCGTTGCGGGCATTTCTCCGGGCCGACCCGGATGTCATTATGATTGGCGAGATGCGTGATCAGGAAACGGCGGAAGCCGGGGTGGAAGCCTCCTTGACCGGGCACTTGGTCTTTTCGACATTGCATACCAACTCGGCGGCAGAGACCATTGTCCGTTTGTTGGACTTGGGCATCGATCCGATCAACTTCGCCGATGCCTACAAAGGTTGTCTTGCACAACGTCTCGGCCGAACCTTGTGCAAGAAATGCAAGCAATCGTACGCTGGTACCGAAGAGGAATACGATCGCTTGAGGCATTTTTATGGCGAGGCGCATTTCGACGAGCTTGGGTTGAATCCTAAAGACTTCACCCTCTATAAAGCGGTGGGTTGTCCAGCGTGCGATGAGACCGGCTACCGTGGGCGAATCGGGATCCACGAGATGATGAAAGCGACGCCGGAAATCACCGAAATGATCTATTGCAAAGCAACGGCAGGCGAATTGCGCCGAAAAGCGATGGAGCAAGGCATGCGGACCCTGATGCAGGATGGCATACGCAAAGTGCTTGGCGGTGCGATGGACATGACCATGTTGCGTAAGGTGGTGGCCGAATGATGTGGTAGCAGCGCGCGTCGGTGGCTCGCAATCGAGCCGGGCGTCGCTGTCTGGCTTGTCCATCGCGCAACGTCTCACGTTGGTTCTTGCTGTGTTTAGCGCCTGTTGCGCAATCGTCACCGTTTCCTCAGTTCTCGCATCCTTGGCCGCCTGCAAGGGGATGAGGATTGGAGAGCCTTTCTGCAAAAACGTTGGGAACAATTGATAGCTAGCCGCGTATGTCTTACCCATTCGTTCACCTGCGTCTGCACTCCGAATATTCCTTAAGCGATGGTCTGATTCGTCTGAATGCCTTGACGCAAGCGGTCGCCGCTGGCGGTATGACCGCGGTCGCCGTGACCGATCAGTGCAATCTGTTCGGTTTGGTTCGGTTCTATAAGGCAGCGATAAAGCAGGGCATCAAACCGATTGTTGGCGTGGACGTTTGGGTCGAAGCTGACGATGACGGGGTGGACCGCTTGGTGCTGCTTTGTCAAAACGACATCGGCTATCGGCATTTAACCCAGTTGATCTCGCAGAGTTATCTCGACGGTCAGCAGGATGGGGTGGCCGTGGTCAAGCGGGCTTGGTTACAGCAAGCCAGCGAGGGTTTGCTGGCCCTTTCCGGCGGGCGCGAAGGGGATGTCGGTAAAGCGCTGTTGGCCAAGCGGGACGAGACGGCCAAATCACGGTTAGCCTTTTGGCTTGAGTTATTTCCCGATCGCTTTTATCTGGAATTGCAACGGACCGGACGCGCCGGTGAGGAGGACTACCTGCATGCGGCGGTCGAGATGGCGTTGGCAATGGATGTGCCATTGGTTGCGACGAATGATGTCCGCTTTCTCGGCACAAACGACTTCGATGCGCATGAAGTAAGGGTCGCCGTTCACGACGGATATACCTTGGAGGATCCGCGTCGTCCCAAGCGCTATTCGCCGCAACAGTACCTGCGAACGCCGGCAGAGATGGCCGAACTGTTCGCCGATATTCCTGAAGCGTTGACCAATACGGTGGAAATCGCCAAGCGCTGTAACGTGACCATCACTCTGGGGAAGAGCTACTTGCCGGCGTTTCCGCTGCCAGCCGGGGTGACGACCGACGAATACTTCCGCGAACAGGCCCGAGCAGGATTGCAGGCCCGTTTGGCGACGCAAGCGGTGACCGATGCCGCAACCTATGACGAGCGCTTGGAACGGGAGCTCGATGTGATCTGCAGTATGGGCTTTCCCGGATACTTCCTGATTGTGGCCGATTTCATCCAATGGGCCAAAGCCCATGATGTTCCGGTCGGTCCGGGGCGCGGGTCGGGTGCGGGCTCCTTGGTCGCCTACGCGTTGCAAATCACTGACCTCGACCCGTTGCGGTACGATTTACTGTTCGAACGTTTCCTTAATCCCGAACGCGTATCCATGCCGGATTTCGACGTCGATTTCTGCATGGAGGGCCGCGATCGGGTCATCGACTATGTTGCCAATCGCTACGGTCGGGACAAGGTGTCGCAAATCATCACCTATGGCACGATGGCGGCGCGTGCGGCGGTGCGCGATGTCGGGCGGGTGCT
>CAZWQC010000146.1:6265-6720 GCA_964635785.1 uncultured Ectothiorhodospiraceae bacterium | reverse complement strand
CGCCAGCTAGCGGGCGCGCTAGCTGGCGATCACCGCTAACGGCAAAAAAGTGCGGCCCAGGAATCGGTTGCTCAACCACAATCGCCCTTACAGCAACACTTGCTCGATACCACCATGCCGGACTCGCTCGACAAATCGCGCTTGCCAATGCGGACCGAGCCAATGGTTCGCCAATTCCACGACGATATAATCCGTCGTGAGCCCGGTATCTTCCCGGTAGCGCGACAGTCCTTGTTGGCAAGCAGGACAGGTGGTCAGTAGCTTGACATTCCCCTCCGCCCGCTCATGACCGGTCAATGCCCGTATGCCTTGGTGCAGTTCCTCTTGTTTGCGAAATCGCACCTGCGTCGCGACATCCGGGCGACTGAGCGCAAACGTACCCGCCTCCCCGCAACAACGATCGGACAGTCTCACCTGCCCACCCATTAGCTCACTGGCCACTCGAATCGGCGCGT
>CAZWQC010000146.1:0-6255 GCA_964635785.1 uncultured Ectothiorhodospiraceae bacterium | reverse complement strand
TAATGTTTGATCGGGGTATGACATGGATCGTGGTACAGGTACTGCATCCCCGCAGTATTCTCCAGCTTGATGCCGTGTTCCATTAAATACTCATGGATATCCATCAACCGGCAACCGGGAAAAATGCGATCGAATTCGTACGTCAACAACTGGTCCATACAAGTTCCACAGGAGACGAGCACCGTCTTGATGTCCAAATAGTTCAACGTATTGGCCACGCGATGAAACAACACGCGGTTCTCGGTCGTAATCGCCTTGCCTTTGACGTCGTCGCCGCTGGCCAATTGCGGGTAACCACAGCACAGATACCCCGGCGGCAACACCGTTTCGGCACCCATATCGTATAGCATCGCCAAAGTCGCCAAGCCGACTTGACTGAACAGCCGCTCCGAACCACAACCGGGGAAATAGAACACCGCGTCGCTGTCTTCATGGACTTTGGCGGGATCACGCAAGATCGGTATAATCTTGTTGTCTTCGATACCCAGCATGGCCCGCGTCGTCTTGCTTGGCAATTCAGACGGCATGGGTTTACGGATAAACTGAATCATTTGGGTGGGAATGTTCGGCCGTCCGGTCGTCGCAGCCGGTATTTTGCCGTTACCAAAAGGCAACGATTTCACCAGCCGATAGCCGAGGCGCTGAGCCGCAAACCCCCATTCGATCATGCCTTGCCGCATCAGTTTGATGGTGGTCGGGTCCTTGACATTCAAAAACGCCATGGAAGCCTGTGCGGCCAAGTTACTCCGCCGCTGACCCCGTGCCTTCAAGGCCTGGCGCAGGTGAATCGTGACATCCCCAAAGTCGATATCGACCGGACACGGATTCATGCATTTATGGCAAACGGTACAATGATCGGCAACGTCGTTCATCGCCTCGAAATGACGCCAGGAAATCCCACGCCGCGTCTGTTCTTCGTACAAGAACGCTTCGATCATCAGCCCCGTCGCCAAAATTTTGTTCCGTGGTGAGTACAACAGATTGGCACGGGGGACATGCGTATTACACACCGGCTTGCATTTCCCGCAACGCAAACAATCTTTGATTTCCTCGTTCAGTTGCCCGAGTTCGCTTTCCTCGAGAATCAGTGCTTCCTGCTCGACCAAGCGCAGTGACGGCGTATACGCATTGTGTAAGCCAGAACCTGGCAATAACTTGCCCCGATTGAACCAGCCTTGGGGATCGACTCGCTGTTTGTAGCGCGCAAATCGATCGACCGCTTCGGGTGCCAGATACTGCATTTTCGTCAGTCCAATGCCGTGTTCCCCGGAAATCACCCCGTCGAGTCGCAGCGCCAGCGCCATGACTTGATCCACGATTCGTTTCGCTTCGTGCATCATGTCATAATCATTGGAGTTGACGGGAATATTGGTATGAATATTGCCATCTCCCGCGTGCATGTGTAAGGCGATGAACAATCGGCTGGTCAATACTCGCGCATGAATCTCATCGATCCGACGCAGCACCGGCGCCATACTCTTGCCACCGAACAACTCTTGCAGGCAATGCTTGACATCGCGCTTATAGGACACCACCAAATCCCGCCGCAAAATCAAACTCACCAGCAAATCCCCTGGCCTGCGACGGGCGAACACGGTTGCATCGAGGCGTTGCTCCAATGTCTCGACAGCCACCTCCAAATGATCGAGCAAAAACTGCCAGTCTTCCCGAACCTTGGCCAGCTGCGCCAGGCCCTGTTCCGTTTTCGCTTGCAAAATGGCCGCGTTTTCCTCGGACGCCTCGTAATCCTGCTCCCGCTCGAGCTCTGGATGTCGGTCGGCAAGATAGGCACTGATTTCATCTATCATGCGCAGTTTGTTTTGCAGCGATTGCGCCACATTGATCCGCTCGATACCCTCTGTGTACTCGGCCAGTCGTGGTAACGGGATCACGACATCTTCGTTGATCTTGAACGCATTGGTATGTGCCGCTATCGCAGCCGTGCGTGCCCGCTCCAGCCAGAATGTCCGCCGCGCTTCCGGACTCACCGCCACGAAACCCTCGCCGTTGCGCGCATTGGCCAGGCGCACGACTTCGGAAGCCGCACGGGCCACGGCGACTTCGTTGTCGCTATTGATATCCGCCAGCAAGACCATTTTCGGTCGCTCACCGCGGGCGCTTTTCGGCGTATACTTCACCGCCCGGACATACCGATCATCCAAATGCTCAAGCCCAGACAGCATCACCTGCGGATCAGCAGCGAGATAATCATTGATCTCCACAATGGCCGGTACTGCTTCGTGCAGATCGGTACCGTAAAACTCTAAGCACACCGTGCGTGTGTGCGCGGGCATGCGGTGCAACAGAAACCGAGCCGAGGTAATCAAGCCGTCGCAACCTTCCTTTTGCACCCCGGGCAAGCCACCCAGAAACTTATCGGTCACATCCTTGCCAAGCCCCGCTTTGCGAAAACTCGCACCGGGCATCTCGATGATGCGAGATTCATCGGTCGCGGTTTGTCCGTCGTGCTGTAAACGCGTGACCCGAAATCGCACGGTCGCTTGCTCGTGAATCTTCCCGCCATTATGGCCGATTCGTTCCACCTCGATCCATTCCGCTTGTGGCGTCACCATCCGCCAGGAAACCAGATTGTCCACGCAGGTTCCCCAGAGGACGGCTTTCTTGCCGCCGGCATTCATGGCGATATTGCCGCCAATGGTCGAGGCATCCTGCGAGGTGGGGTCAACCCCGAAGACCAGGTCGTGCGCCGCAGCGAATTCCGCAACGCGACGGGTGACGACCCCGGCACCAACCCGCACGGTGGGCGTCTTTTGCCCGTGGCCGGTGATATCCATGCTTTCAACTGGCCCGATGACCTCCAGCTTTTCCGTATTCAACACCGCCGTTCGCTCATCCAATGGCACCGCACTACCGGTATACCCGGTCCCCCCGCCGCGCGGGATCATCGTCAGACCGAGTTCGATACAGGCGGCAACAAGACCGCGCAATTCCGACTCCCGGTCCGGACAAATCACGACCAACGGCAATTCGACCCGCCAGTCGGTGGCATCGGTGACATGCGAAACCCGGGCAAATCCGTCGAAACGGATATTGTCCACCCGGGTTTCCTTGCGTAAGCGAGCCAGTACCTTGCGTCGCAGTGATTGTTGCGCAGGGAACCATGCGGCAAACGTACTCACCGCATTGCGAGCGTGCGCCGCCAAGGTCAACGCCAGTTGATTGCCATCCGCCCGTGCCACGATTTGATCCAGGCGATGGTTCATCGCCGTCACCAGCGCACTCAACCTTCGCCGGTTCTGCAACAAATCGTCTTGTAGGTAGGGATTGCGCTGCACGACCCAGATGTCGCCAAGCACCTCGAACAGCATCCGCGCGGAACGACCGGTTCGTCGTTCGCCGCGCAGCCTGTTCAGCACGTCCCACATGGACTCGCCAAGTAAGCGGATGACAATTTCTCGATCGGAAAAAGAGGTGTAATTATAGGGGATTTCGCGAATGCGACTGATTGCTTGCGTAGACATACACTTCACGTGAGGTTGGGAAGGGGCATGGGAGGATCACCTAAGCGGTGAGTCCCTGCATGAAACCCTTCTATTGGAAAGGGAAAATTGACACGCCGGTAGCGCTCGCCAGCCCGCGTAGGCACCGACAGGATCAGGCAGTTAAAAAAACAAGCGGACAACGACCTCACTCTAGCACGCCTTGCATGGGCAGTTCAATTACCGGCAACCGGATGTCTTTTGCCGAGACAGTACCGCCACGGTCAACACGGGCAAGAAGGTCAACGTCACCACGGCAGCCCCCGCGAGCCCGAACAAGACAATTGCACCCACGCCACGGTATAGCTCCGTTCCCTCGCCGGGCATGAAGACGAGTGGCGCTAGCCCGAACAGCGTTGTGATCACCGACATGGCAATCGGCCGAAGCCGCGAACTCACCGCTTCGCGTACCGCCTCGACGGCCGACATGGCACTGTCTCTGACGTTGCGCGCAGCCCGATCGACGATCAAAATCGGATTGTTGACCACCGTTCCCATAAGAATCAGAAAACCGAGCATGGAAATCATATCGAAGGGTTGGTAAATCGGTGTCAGGCCCACCAGCGGGGCCAACTCGCCAATGCGGTTCAGCAGCCACAACCCGGCGATACCGCCGGCGACGCCAAGTGGGATCGTGGTCATGATCAACAACGGGTAGCCCCAATGCGTAAAAATGGCGACCATGACCAAATAGACGACGATCAGTGCCACGATGTAATTGCCGGTCAAGGCCTCGCGCGTGGCTTGCAGCTGATCACTCGCACCGGAGATGCTGACGCTGACATCGGCCGGTATGGCACCGCGTTGGCGAAGCGCATCCAGCACGTCGCTGCGCACCATCGCCACCCCGGTTTCCAAGGCGATGGTTTCCGGTGGAATGATATTCAACGTGACGGTGCGGTGCCCATCGACCCGACGAATCGTGCTCGTATCAACGGTCTCGTGAAACTCGACTAAGCTGCGCAGCGGCAGAACCACACCAGTTGGGGTATGCACCGGTAAATCCGCGAGTCCTTCCAGATGAGCCGCTTGACCCTGCTGACTGTATAAAAACACGTCGATTTTATCATCTGCCAAAAAGAACTCATCGACGAACGCGCCATCGGTCAGGGCCGCCACGGTATAGCCGATGGCGGCCGCCGACATTCCGACTTCCGCCGCACGCTCCCAATAGGGATGGACTTCGACCAAGGGCTGGGACAACGACAAAGTGGGCGGGTCGGCTTGAATACGCGGATTCGCGAAAACGTCTTTGGCTTGACGATAGGTTGCCAAGGCGGCGCGATAAATACTGTCGAGGCTCGGCCCGGAAATATCGACGTCAATACTGCGCGTTCCTCCGTCATTACTGGTAATAATGGAGCCACGGGTAGCAAAAGCGCGCATGCCGGCGTACGTTTCATATTTTTCCGTGACAATATCCAATAAGACCTCCACATCACGGGTATCCACCGGCTGGGTGATCATCCGCATCCCTTCGGCATACATCGCCACGTTGAGGTAACGCAATGCCGGCACTGGTGTTTCGCCCTGGGCAAAGCGTTTCGGGTCATCCCCGACGAAGGGCAAAAAATAGGCCTGAACGTCTTCCCCAATCTCGCGCATGGTTTCGAGGTTATAGCCCGGTGGTGCACTCATGCGCGCGAAGATTTTCGGTTCCTCACCCGGTGGCAAATACTCCGCTGCGGGCGTCAACCACCAAAAAATGCCAACGCTGACCAAGACGGTGGCGGTCATCACAATGACGCGCCGCCACCAACGAGTGGTCAACCAAGTCACCAAGGCGACGATAACCGGCTCACCAGCCGTGCTCGGAGCAAGACGCCGGTGCGGATGGAACGAAAAATGGGCGGCAGCGGTTGGCACAACGGTAATGGCGACCAACATCGATGCCAGAATCGATGCCGCTACGGCAATGGCGATGTCCGAGTACAATTGTCCTGCTTCTTCCTGAATAAACACGATCGGGACAAACACCAGCACCGTGGTCAATGTGGAAGCAAGAACAGCCGCCCAAACCTTCTCGACCCCGACGATGGCGGCTTGCAGTCGCCCAAGACCTCGGCGCCGCTCCAGTTCGATACTCTCCAAAACAACGATGCTGTTGTCTAACGTCATGCCGATGGCAAAGGCAATACCGGCCAAGGAAATGACATTGACTGTGCGACCGGCGACCATCAAGCCGAGAAATGCGGCAATTGTGCAAATCGGGATCCCGATGACACCGATCAACGTCGCCCGCAGCGAACGCAGGAAAACGAACATGATCAAGGTGGCCAAAACTGCACCGATCGCCAAATTTCGCCACACGGTTTGAATCGATTGCTGTACATAAACCACGTCGTCAGCAGTCAACGAAACCACCATCCCCGCCGGACGCAGAACCCGGTCATTAAGCTCGGCGATCTTGTCCATCATTGCGCGCTTGATATCGATAACGTTTGAGCCAAGTTCGCGATTGACTGCCAATGTCAGCACCGGTTGGCCATCGCTAAATGCGTAGCGGCGGATTTCGAAGTGATCCAAGCGCACCTCGGCGACATCCTTAAGACGCACCACCGCATCGCTACGGGTGGCCAGGATGAGATCTTCGATGGCTTCGATGTTGCGAAAACGCCCGATGGTTCGCAACAAATAGCGCCGCTTACCCGCATCGAGCTCGCCACCAGAGAAGTCACGATTACGCTCGATCAACGCTTCGCGCAGATCGTTGACGGTCAGGTTGCGCTGCGCCAAGGCGACCGGATCGATGAGT
>CAZWQC010000145.1:0-6794 GCA_964635785.1 uncultured Ectothiorhodospiraceae bacterium | reverse complement strand
CAGGCGGCAGTGTCCCGAAAACCGTGGCAGGATTGTTTGCTGGGGTTGGTCTACCGAGCAAGACCGCCGCTGCGCTGTTCCGACCGTAACGACCAACCTGCGTAAGACTCTGATTGTCGTCATGGAAACACGTTGAGTTTACTGCTGTCGCCGCCACTCCCAGGGAGTTTGGTGTGCTCCCGATGCTTGCCAAATGCCGCGACCGGCCTGCCGTGCTTGGTTTTCCGCACGGGCATATCGCGCCGAATCATTGTATTGGGCATAGCGACGTACGTAACCATCTTCGACTAACGAAAGCCCGATGTCGCTGTTGCCATCGAACAGTTGGCCAACGGTGCGACCGTAGCGATCCGTCTCTTTCGGTAGGAGTTCGACGGTGTTGCCGATGCGATCGGCCAGCGCCTTACGAGCCTGTTCACCCCATGGGGCTTGTCCGATTTCCGGTGCATCGATTCCCCAGATCCGGACTTTGACGGATCGCCGCTGGCAATTTAAGGTAACGGTGTCACCATCGTAGACGCGGGTTACCGAGCAATGTTGGATGTCGCCCGAGCGAACCAGTCGCTCGCCATCGTCTTGCCACCACAGCTGGATAGCGCCAACGACGACGGCGCCGATGATGGCCGTGGGCAAAAGCCATTTCCCTAGCCGTTTGTCCAAGCCCGATTGGCGTAGCCATCGTTGTACTCGGTCAATATCACGTTGTCGCAGGGGCATCTCATTAGTCCAATCGTCTGGCGGTGTTCGAGCGGGAGGAAAGATGACACAGCGAGTCCAAAAACGCCAGACGATCGGGCGGAAGTCGGATCGGCATCGGTCGGTGTGACAACTTCAAAGCAAAGCTCCCCCTGCCTAGCACGGAGGGGGAGCCAACTTAACCTAACCAAAAAACAGATTCACGTGCCGGTCGAGGCGTTCAGGTGTGGTGTTAACTCATGCTACACGGAAAACCAGTCACGCCGCCCGAACGTCTCCTAGGGACGCAGGTTTTGCAGCTCCTGATTGAGTTCGTCTTGTGCCTTTGTTGCGCGGAACTCTTCATAGAGAGCCGCCTCGCTGGTTGGGTCGATCTGAGCGCCCTGTTCGCGTGCCAGATTGGCCACGGCATCGAATGCAGCTTTGTTCAACTGAGCCATTTGCACGCAGTATTGTTGCGCACCGGCAATCATGGCCGGTTGCTCGTGGCGAACGGTCGTACCGACCAAGACTTCGCTGGTCAACTGTTTGCTCACGTCTTCGAACGTACCGCCGATGCTAGCGCCTTGTGCAGTGGTTACCTGACGTTGGTAATTCTTTACCATCCGGTTTACCTTGACCCGCAGCAACGAAGCCAGTTCATTGCGTGCTTGAGCGACGGCCTGGGATTTGGCAATGCTCATATTGCCTTGGATGATTTTTGTACAGCTGCATGCGGCAATACTATCTTCGACAGTGCAGGGCATCATCCAGTCGGGAAGTTGCCCCATGTCGCTACTTTGGGGCGCGTCACCACCGGGCTTCTTGGGCGAAGAACCACAACTCGCCAAAACAACAACGACAGCACCTAACAGACAAGCGCGTAAGAAATACTTGCTCACGAGTTTTACCTCCAAAAAGATTTCAAAGAGAATCGACTAAGACCTCAAAAACAACAAAGTGATCACCGCAGGAGTGATTGACGTAACGTCACTGCGAGACCACCCAAACGGAGACGTCACCGCCATCGGTCAAGTAAATACCCCGTAACGAAGGATACAATTGGGCATCTACGGCGCTCCGAATTCTTTGCGCAAAAAACGAACTGGGTCCTTGATAATTCAACAATTCCGAATCGATACGCACGTTGGCAACAGCAGAGAGTTCAATCACCCCGCGGGCGAAGGCCTTGTGAATTTGATCAGACAATAAATTCAGCACGGTAGGTTGCGCTTGGCCGACAGCACCCGGACGTCCGTTTTGGGATGGGGAGTTCAACCATGACAAATCGTCGCGGCCCTCGTACGGAGGCAAGTCTGGGCTGACGATCCATACGTAGAGATTGCCTTCGTGAAAACCAACACCTTTGACATACAAGCGAACGGTTTTTGGCAACATGCCGAATCGGTTGACACGCACGTCAGATTGACGAACCCGCAACACGCCAACGCTTGACTGTGTCGTGAGAAATTCTTGTGTGCCTTCAACGGCGACACCATAAGCATACTCGAGTAGGATGACCCCATTACTGAAAGCGAGTTTATATTGCCGAGAGGGTAAACTCGCTTTCCGACTGACGCCGACCACACCCCCGAGTTGCTGTGTCGTGGGTTGGCAAACCCAGGCCGGTTGACACTGGGCTGGATTGATCATGAAGGGTTTGTTCCGCTTTTGTTCGAGCTTTCTAAGTTGGCCGCGACTGGCGAGCGCCGCGTAGGCATACACGAGTCGATCACGAAGATAGACCTCGTGGGCAAAACGAATCGTTTGACCGCCTACCCTCAGCTCATCGCTATTACCTTCGTAAACGTCGTTCAATGCATCCTCGGCCAAGGATCCTTCGGCTGTTTGTAAATAGCTCAACAGACCTGCCAGCGCACGCTTGCGTGCGTACCACTGTGGTGAGTGGTTGGTTGTCGTGCGATCGGATACGCCAATGGCACCAATGACACCGTCATCCGACGGCGTATGAAACCAGTTGGGCGGCGGCGGCTCACTGGTTCTGATCGGCCTTGCACAGCCGTTCAGCCACGTCGCTAAGGCGATACAGGTAAACGCCAAAACAATTCCAGATAACACCGGTCGGCGTGCAATACCGTAGTCTGATGCACTCACAAAAACTTTCCCCCAAAGTCAATACGCTGTTGACCGCGTTCCGCTATCAAGAAAGACAAGTTGACCAACACGAATTCGGGCGACTTCTCAGGTGTTGATCGTCGTAAAAGTGCTTCCCGATAGCCTCCAACCGACGGTCAATTGAGACTGAGGAGGCTGGGTTGCAACGATCGACAAGCAACGAGTGCCTTCCGGAAACAACTTGGATTGGTGCAGTCCGTGAAGGCATTTGATTCGTCGCCTACCACCGTCCTACTGATATCGAGTCGCAATGATTTTTGGCTTCTTCTGATCGTAGGGCGGCACCACGCGACCCATACTCGCATTGATGTATGTGGGATCGGCCACTTCGAAGCGCTGCCCGCCGACTTCAACGTACAGTCCTTTCGCGACATTCGGCACTCGCACGGCCGCAGCGACATGCCCCGGATAATCCAAAGCGACAGCCTCCAGTCCCAAGACTTCACGCACGAGCCAAGTAAACAAAATCGTGCGGTCTTCGCAATCGGCAGCCGGGTAATACAAGGTTTCCTCGATAAACAAATAGTTTTCTTGTCCGAATTGCTGGTCATCGGTTTGGTACTTCAGCGAAGTTTGGACAAAGCGTAGGAGGAAGTCGACAGCTTGGTCGGGTGACATGGAGCGAACGGCGGCACGCAGTGGTTCGATCAAGGCACGCCCGAGGCTGGCATCAGGTCGGGCGACGAAATAGTTTCTCAATTCCATTTGCGGAACCGTTGCCAAGAACTCGATCAAGGCTTTGTTGATCGGTACTCGAATACGATAATCGCGTCCATCGAACGTGAACGTCAAGGTCCGGGAGGTATCGCTTGCGCCGAGTTTCGGCATATTGTGCACCAGTAAATCCAGGGTTTCGCTGGCGCCGGGGTAGTTAGCTGTATAAGTATGCAAGCGGATATCGCTGCCATCATGTGGCGTACCCAAATAATATCGTTTTCCAGCGAGATTGAAATAGGGGATTTCGAACAATGCCTGTTCCGGCCGGAACAACAAGAATACTTTTTGCTGATAGTAACCAACCCGAGCATCGAAACCGGATTTGAGCAGGAGCCCCCAGGTGACGAGTTCGGCCAGGTTGCGATCCTGGTAGAGATGGTCGCCCAGGTGCCGCGCCATGAGCAAATACCCCCAGTCGTTCAAGGCAAACTGGCGCCGATATTGCTGCATTGCCGCGATAACGGGTTGGGTGTCCAAATTCGCGAAATCGGCCCAGAATGCGGCAACACCATCACCACTGACCGAAGTGAGCGTCAATCGCTGCCAATCCCTGGATAATTGGAACGCCAATGGACTGCCAAGAAAAGCAATCCGAATGGTTTTTGCAGCGGGCGATGTTGGTGGTGTTGGTGGTGTTGGTACAGCCAGTGGGCGTGGTTTCGGTGTGACTCGCTCCACGGGTTTCGTCACGACCGGTATTGGCGTAGGTTTGACGACTTTGCGGGGGGGTGGCGGCGCTGGGATGGTCTTCGGTTTGGGTTCCGGATCCTCGGCTTGGCCCTTGAAAACCCGAAACTCTTCCCAAGTTTGCTTAAGAAAGTCATGGAACTCGCGATCGCGAGCTTCGCGAAACTGTTGAAATTCGGCCTTATACTGCTTGGCAAACTCGTCGAAACTCATTTCCGCCGATAGCGGTATGACCAGGAAACAGCACACCAGTAGCGCTGACGCAAATTGTATAACCCGCATTGTTTTCGCCTTCATCTCGTTTGTCTTGAACCTGGCGGCAAAAGATTGATTTGGAAAGACCGACCATCGCCCGAGCAAACCCACCTCGGCATCGTTCGACTAGCCGCAGAGCGATGTTCGGCGCGGACATGGCCAATGATCGGAAATATCGTTCGTGCCTTGCAAAGAACTGGTTCGCAGTTCGCCATCGAAGCCCTGGCTCGCGGAAACGAACATGCTGATCCATGGCGCATAAGAATGACCAAAAGCCCGTTTAAACATCGCGGTACGCGGCTATGCGCTTAACCACTTTCGGTAAATAACGGCGCGTTTCCTCGTATGGAAGTTTGTTGGTCAGTTGTTCGTAGACTTGCTCGGGCTTGAGACGATTGATCACGTTTGCCGCCTTGCTCACGCTGGTCCCGTTGGTGAACGTTTTCGCGACATTTCCCGCTCCGGTGTTGTAGGCGGCGATCGCGCAATACATGCGGCTCTCGGTGTCTTGTACGGCTCGTAAGTAACGATAATAGAGGATCTTGAGATAGGTTGCGCCGACATGAATGTTGTTGTCGGCGTCGTACAAGTACGAGGGTGATAGCACACGCGCCTTACCGAAAATGGCTTGGCTTGCATCCATGCCAGCGCTCCTCGGCACGATCTGCATTAACCCGTAGGCTGGAATGTTGGATTGCGCCCGTGGGTTGAAGCTGCTTTCCGTGTGCATAATCGCGAAGATCAAGTCGTAGCCAATGTTGGTTTCGCGGGCTCGTTTCGTGACCGTGCTGCGATATTCCTGAGCTTTGCGCACCGGTCGATCGGTCGGCAGCGCAATGGTCACTCGGTCTGCCCAGCCGCCGGCTGGATCGTCCCGTTTGACGTTCACCGTTTCGTGTTTTGCGGTTTCCAAAAGCTCGTCTGCTTTTGTTTTGACTTGTTTCGGCGTTGGCTTTGGTTGGTCGAACAGTTCACTTAGCACCGGTTTGGCAGGTGCAGGTGTCGGTGTCGCGACAGGCACGTCCACCGTGTTTGCCAATCCTTTCTCGACGGCTTGGGTTACCGGATCGCGTTGATTGGCAGTCAGTTCGTCTTCGGCCAGCAGTTGCTTGAGCTCGGTTCTGATTTGCTCGTCCGATCGTTGTTGACCTGCCGGCATACGCTTGGTCAAGCGAATTTCGTTACGCTCATAATCGACGGTGCGCTGTTCGTCAAAAGTCTCATTGTATTCAACCCATTTCTTCTGATCGGTCATTGCCGGATCGTCCCAGTGGGTCGACAAGCGTTTGCGGTAGTCTGCATACGCCGCTGTATGCAGTTGTTTGTACTCGGCAAAGGCATCAAGGAGGGCTTGCTGATAGCGGTCGAACGATTGCAGATGCTGCTGTTGGAAGGCCTTGAATTCGTCGACTGGCGATTGCGCGCGCGCGAGCAACGGCACGCCGAACCCGGCGAGCATGCTCCATGTCAGTAGCTGGCGCCGTTCCCAATCGACCGCATGGGTTGCACGATTGCGTTGCTTGATCATGACTCCTGCCTTATTCGGGTTGTCGTTTCAAAACGCGAGTTGGATTGTAGCATCAGCGGCCTGCGTTTTGCCTGACCTGATCCGCTTCGATAGAAAACGATCATATTCGGTTATGGATCGTGGCGAAAGTCATTGCCACTCTCGTTACACCTTGACATGCGCACGCGCCCCGCAGGGGGAGGAGGGATCGATTGGCTTTTGCCGGTCTCCCTGCGCCTTAACTCCCCCACAAGGGGATCGGTTACTTTGGTAACGATTGCTCTTTCGCGGGAGGTAGGTCCTCGTTGAAAATCGCACTCAAGCCCGTGTCGAGATCAGGGTATTGTAATTGAAACCCGAGCTTCTCGCGTAACCGCCGGTTGTCGAGGCGGCGTGATTCCATCAGAAACGATGCCATTGCGGGTCCGAGTACGGAGTCTGCCTCGAATAGGTCGATGAACGGCGGGTGCGGTAGTCCGGCATAGTCGGCTAGGCGCAGGAAATAGTCGGTCATCGTCGTCGGTTGGTTGTCGCAACAATTAAACACGTCCCCGGCTTCGGCTCGATCAAGCGCGGCAATGCAGGCGTTGGCGAGATCATCGGCATGAATTCGATTGCTATACGGCGCTTGTTCTGGCCGGACCAATGGGCTGCCGCGCTTAAGTCGCTCCAAGGGTAGACGTCCCGGTCCATAAATGCCCGGAACGCGTAAAACCGCGCTAATGACGTGTTGGGTATCCGACCATTCGGCTAATGCTTGCTCGGCTTCCCAACGACGTTTCGCCCGGGTGGTTTGCGGATTGGTCGGTCGGGTTTC
>CAZWQC010000144.1:6368-6805 GCA_964635785.1 uncultured Ectothiorhodospiraceae bacterium | reverse complement strand
GTACCGGTTCGGCCGAGCGCAAATGCCGTTCCGCCATGCCTTGGCTGCGGCAGAACTGACGCAAAAACTGTAACCCAGCTAACAACACCGCCGCCAGTGCCAAACCGGCTGCGATAGCGACCGAGAATTCTACCTGCCCCGCCCCTTGGGTAAGCGCAACACTCACTGCCAACATCGCTATCGGTCCTGGTGCAGCTAGCAACGCCGTCCAACCCAATGCTCTTGCGGTTAAGCCGAAACGATCGGAGCTGATTCGTCGCAAAGGCTCCGATAACCCAATCAGCGCTTGCCGGCCACGCCGACGCAACGAGAATAATGCCAGCCATGCCATGACCGTCAATGTACTGAACAACCAGTATTTTTCCACAGTCTGCCGCACATCGACCGCCACTGCCGACCATTGCGCCGT
This sequence comes from uncultured Ectothiorhodospiraceae bacterium, assembly GCA_964635785.1. GTDB lineage: Bacteria > Pseudomonadota > Gammaproteobacteria > CAYFSA01 > CAYFSA01 > CAYFSA01. The sequence goes on along the minus strand of CAZWQC010000144.1, from coordinate 6,396 downwards.
GTCCGAAAACCAATGCAATGCCTGTAGC
>CAZWQC010000144.1:0-6358 GCA_964635785.1 uncultured Ectothiorhodospiraceae bacterium | reverse complement strand
ACGCTGCCCCATCGCTCGCATTCACGACGGCAATACTGCGCAACCACATCAGCTGTTGTCCGATAAACGCCTCCAACTCCGACGCAACCGTGACCAATTCCCTTTCAACGAAATCCAATGCCGTCAGCTGACCGATATGGCGGCCGTACGCTTGATACAATTCTGTCAGGGCCGCCCGTTGCTGTTGGAGCAATTCCAGCGCTTCTTGGTGTAAATCTGCCTCTGTACCCTGCCCCCGGGCCGAATCGACCTGCGCTAACGCGACCTCGACACGAGCATTCAAGTCGACCAGTTCGCGCCGCATTTCGTCAACTTCGAGTTGGCGATTGGTCGCCCGGCTGATTTCCGCTTGGCGCTCGCGGGTCGCCCGGCGATACCCTGCCAACGATGGCAGTGCCTGTTGCCGTTTACGCAAAAGACGCGCCATGGCTTCCGTTTTGCCAACGAGTTGGAGCCGTTGCCGCAACCGTTCGAATTCCTGGCGAACGTCCGTCAAGCGCGTCTTCGTCAGATTCAATTCGGCACCGAGCGCACGTTCGTCCCGAGTAATGCGTTGCAGTTCTTCGCTGAATGCGACATTTTGCTCGGCGACGGCTTGCAGTGCAGCGGGTAACTCCGCCGCTTCGGATTTGACCTGTTCAGCCGTGGCGCGGGCCGTGGCTGCCTCGACCTCGCGCCGTTGCTGCAATGCTTGTTTCGATGCCTGCAAACGCGGTTTGGTGCGATTTAGCTCGGCTACAACCAAATCGCGTTCCGCCGTGGCAAGCAAGGCCAGCCGATCGGCATGCTGTAAGCGCGTTTCAAGCACTGCGATTTCCCGTTCACGCAGGGCTTGCCGCGCTACCAAAGCGGCCCGCCGTGCTTGCGTCAACAATCCCGGCTCATCACTCGGTGCGGATAAGGCCAAGTTACTGCGAATTTGTTCAAGACGATGGCGCGCTTCGACCAATTGTCCACTCACCGTTTGATTCGCATCCAACGCATTGGCCAAGGCCTTTTCCTGGAGTTCACGTTGCGCTTCGAGCGTCTTTACGGTCGCCTCCATGGCTCGAACCCGCTGCACCAAACTCGCGACATCCAAATCGCCTAGCGTGACCGCATCGATCAGCGGCTCAGCCAATTGCTTGCGGATTTGCTCCAACCGTTGTGGCGCCTGCGCGATGGTTTGCTCGAGGGTATCAAGTTCCTGTTGTCGTAATAGCGCTTGCTGATAGGATTGGATCGCCTGGTCAAGCCACTCGATCCCCTTGTTCTTAGTCACTTCGGCGAGCGAAGCGTCGGCGATTAACTCATCCCGTTGAATTTTCACCTCAGCGAGGCTGACCAACGTTTGCACGCCTGCGTCAGGTATCGGCATTGGGTCGGCCATGGTGACCGAGAGCACAGACGCTAGTGCCACAAACAGCACAAATGGGTAGTTCATCGGGGAATATCCAACGCGACGTAGAGAGCCAAGAAAAACACGATCCGGGCAAAGCCTGGATAGCAGATCTGAGTATCAGTCGTTGCATAAGCTTTTGTGCCCCTTTCCCCCGCGAGGCGAAGGGACACAGCAGACTTTTCGTCGGAACTTTGGCAACGATGAATCGTGATGGTTACCGAGGTGGGTTCATGGCCCAGCCCGCGCGCGCCCTGTTTCCTGATCTCAGGCATCGGCGGACTGTTCAGCGCCTGGTTTGATATCGACGTCTTTCCAGACATCCAAAAAATGCCGTTGGCTGTCACTCCATCCGTCAATCGTGATCTCGAGCGTTGCCAGTTTGATCTGCGCGACCTCTCGATCCACGTGATCCGGGACACGGTGTACACCGCCACTGATATTTCCGCTGGTCGCCAGCAAATCCCGAGCAGCCATGATCTGCATGGCAAAGGTTTGGTCCATGACCTCGATCGGATGCCCCATGGCCGTCGGTGTCGCCAGATTCAAAAGCCGCCCTTCCGCAACCAGAAATAGGCTACGGCCATCATCAAGCGTGAATTGTTCGACACCGGGGCGGGCAAGTTTCCTCGATACGCTTGAGCGCGCCAATGCCGCCGCATCGATCTCGACGTTGAAATGCCCGGCGTTCGCCAATACCGCGCCAGCGCGCATTCGCTCGAAATGCCTTGCGCCGATAACCTGTTTGTTTCCTGTTGCCGTGATAAAAATCTCCCCGTAGGTTGCCGCATCGAGCATATTGGTTACCCGAAAACCCTGCATGTACGCACGCAAGGCACGGCGCGGCTCGACTTCCGTGACGCTGACTTGTGCACCCCAAGCGCGTGCCCGTTGCGCGATGCCCTGGCCACAGTCACCAAACCCTGCAACGATCACTTCCTTCCCGGCCAGCAACAGATTCGTCGTCGCCATCAAGTTACTAAGGGCCGATTCGCCTGTTCCGTGAACATTGTCGAATTCGTGCTTCATCGGCGTATCGTTGACCGCATAGGCTGGGAAGCCAAGGGACGGCTGGTCGCGAAACATCGCCTGTAATCGCTGTACCCCGGTCGTGGTTTGTTCGCACACCCCGCGCAACACTGGCAATAAATCGGGGCGCTCGTGGACCAACCGCGCCGTCAGCTCGCCAGCATCGTCCAAAATCAACACCGGTGCATGCGCCAAGGCGGCTCGGTGCAACTCGGCCAGTTCTTGCTCGCTGACGCCGCGTCGTGCATAACCGACGATATCCGATGACCGATTCAGCGCTGTCACCACGTCGTTTTGGCTCGATCCCGGTTCACTGCCGGTAAAGACCACTTTGGCCCCGGCAGCTGCCAACGTCTGGATGAATACCCCCGTTTTGGCTTCGATATGGGAACACACGCCGATGGTGATCCCAGCAAAGGGTCGCTCCCGACCCAAACGCCGTCGTAATTCCGCATGGACCGGCATGTGGGCACGGACCCAGTCAAGTTTTGCCTGACCCGATTCGATGTCGTCGGTCATTGCCCCACCTGAGTTGGCCGCACCCAGAACACACCGACATCCACAGCCGCCACCTCCACCCAGCTCCCGGCATCGAGTACGATCCCGCCGTGCGCGGGATCGAGCTGAACCTGCCAAGCGATGCCGGAGTACTTCGTCGTGCTATTGGTCGTGCCATCGATCCGCTCCCCGAGTTGGAATCGATAGCCGATCAGGTCACTACTTAGATCGCGCTGCGGCGGTTTGTGATCACGCTGCAACCACATCAGCGGTCGCCACAACACGGCCGCACTCACCGCCGACAGTAGGCCAAAGCCGGCAATACCGACCAGCCATGTTTGCGGTAACACCCCGAGCTGCATCAGCAATCCCGTCAGCAATGCTCCCACCGCACCGAACAGGGCGACACCCGAGGTAAACCCAAGCACCCACAATTCCAGTACGATCAGCGCAAAACCGACGAACATCCAAAACTCACCTTGGTGAGTGTTAATATACTCGGCAAGGCCCATGTTGATGCCTCACGGGTTGGTGGGTGTTTTCAGCGTCTCGACAATCGACATGACGCTGGCGACCAAAGCACTGGGTTCGGACTGCTGATCCGGTAGTAGCACGACCGTCGACTCCCGCGCAATCGCCTGTTTCGCCTTGATTGCGTTGCTCGCCAACTCGTATTGGATGGCTTTATAGCCGGATTCAGTATTCGCCGCTTCACCGACGGTACGAATGGCCTGCGCTTTTGCCTCGGCAACCGCGGTGATGGCACGAGCCTCACCCTCCGCCCGCAGAATCTGCTGTTCCGCTTGTGCCGCCAGAACCACCGCCTGTTTTTCACCCTCCGCCACGTTGATTTGCGACTGCCGTTGGCCTTCCGACTCCAAGATCGTCGCTCGCTTCTCCCGCTCCGCTTTCATTTGCCGTTCCATCGCCTCGAGCACGCTGCGCGGCGGATCGATGTCTTTGATCTCATAACGCAACACTTGAATGCCCCAAGGATTTGCCGCTTCGTTGATGGCCGACACAATCGCCGCGTTCAGCGTGTCCCGCTCCTCGAACGTTTTATCGAGTTCGATTTTGCCGATTTCCGAACGCATGGTCGTTTGCGCCAACTGCCCAACGGCAAAATGGTAATCCTCCACGCCGTAACACGCCTTGTAAGAATCGATCACCTTGAGGTACAGCACGCCATCCACGGTCAGGGAAATGTTGTCGCGAGTGATCGCCGCCTGCCCTGGCACATCGATGGCTTGCTCCTTCAATGTCCGTTTGTACGCCACCCGGTCGATGATTGGGATCACGAAGTTCAACCCCGCCGTCATGGTCTTGACATACTTTCCGAACCGCTCCACGACGAAGGTGGTATTGTGCGGCACGAACTTGACACTCGACTTCAACACCACCAACGCCACGACCGCCATGCCGGTCCAAACGTTGAAGATCAAACCCAGCACAGCAAAGACTTGTTGTTCCATCGGGGGCCCCTTGTCAGGTTAAAAAGTCCACCAAGTATGCCTGGTCTGGCACCGAAACACGAGCCGGATCACCGCTCGCGACCCCATTCACAAGCCGAAGTCTGTACTGACTCAGAACAACGCGCCGTCATCGCGACGAGACAACCTTGCCCCATCGACAAAACCTTATCGACTTGCGCAAACCCCAAATAGCGCCCGAACCGACCCGTTTGACTCATTGTGCTGTCATATTCCTCCCGCAGACTAACGCCGTCGCGCAACACGATCACGTTGCCACCGGCCACAATCGGTGCCGATATCCCGTTTTGCTATGTTTTTAAGGAGCATGTCAATGCAGAATCAAAAAATCAGCTCGACCTTGATAGCTTGTCTCATCTTACTGATTCCCCTGGTCGCAGCGAGCGAACCCTACACCCACGATGGCTTGTTTGTGCGCGGTTCGGTTGGCGGCGGCAAGGGCACAACAACCGTCGACAATGACGGTTCTGAATACAAAGTGTCCGACACAACGCTAGAGTACCACTTGGCGCTTGGCGGCATGATTCAACCGGATGTGGCGGTGCACGCCACTGTTTTTGGTTGGTCGATGCTCTACCCGTCGCTTGATCTTGATACGGATAGCGAGTTAGCCGGGTCAGTCGATATCGAAGACGCCAACCTGCATCTGCTCGCGGTTGGCCCCGGTGTCACGTATTACTTCATGGAGCCCAATGTCTACCTCTCTTCTTCCGTGGGGCTAAGTCGCCTGTACACCGCTGCCGACTCGCCCAAGACCGATGGTACCGGCTGGGCCATCGATACCTCGATTGGCAACGAGTGGTGGTTAACCCGGGGGTTGGGAGTCGGTGTCGCGGCCGGTTTCTCCTATCATTCGGTACCAAGCGGCGATGGCGACGCATGGAATGGCACGAGTTTTGGCATACGATTCTGCGCCACGCTAAACTAACTCCGATTCTTTGCACTAGGTTCGGTGCGGCTGCGCTTCGCGCAAGGCTTCTCCGCTTCGGGGAAGCCCTGCCCCGCGCTGCCTCCGAACCGATATGGATTTGCGCAAAAACAATCGGAGTCCGATCGCTTAAGAACCGTGCGTACTCGGCGTGTTACCCGCATTCGAAGCGTCGGGAAGACTTGCAAGAATTGAAACGCGCCCGAAGATACGACCAAATCCGTATTGCCAACAACGCCGGGGGCCGTTGGTGCCTCCCGAATCCAAGTCAAGGTGACTACTACACATCTTAAGTCGTTCGCGTTATCCTCGTGGGTTAGACAGCGATCTCTCGCCGCGCCACCACTTTGATCTGGAAAGGGTGGTGGCCCATGCCTTCCGGGCGCGGCCGACGATGGGCACCGCTGAGATGACAACTCCGCCAACCAAAGCAATGACAGGATGATCCGATTGATTTCCGCTGCCATGATCGAAGCTGCCATCACACCCGAACGCATTCGCGAGGTTGCCTACCGACTCTGGCTCGAGCGTGGCTGCCCCGAGGGCAATCCCGAGCACGATTGGTACCAGGCCGAAGCCTTGTTGCGTCAGCAAACGACGGCACCGGAGCTACCCCCTTACGGGCTCAAACTCAATCGCTGACGCCGGTGGCCGGAGACACACCCGACATCCGGTTATCTCGCAACACTTGGCGAGCACTCACTAAAGCGCCTGGCCAACCCAGGCCGAATCGCTTAAAAAGGCAGACCATGACCGATAACCCGCTGAAATTGCTAAACCGCGTTGGCTTGGCGATGCGTCTTTGCTGGCGTGCGGTGCGCGACCCGCGCTTTGTGCAGGAAGCGGTAACGCTGTTACGCTCACCGATACGCGAGCCCGAGCAGCCCCCCCCAGTCACCATCGGTGCGTTGCAGCTGCTAGGCCTGTTGCAGCGTGAAGGTCGTTTGTTGGATTTCCTGCGCGATGACATCGCCGGCTATAGCGACGCCGACATCGGTGCGGCAGAAGACTCCTCCACGCCGCTGGTGGGTTCGC
>CAZWQC010000143.1:0-6807 GCA_964635785.1 uncultured Ectothiorhodospiraceae bacterium | reverse complement strand
CGTCGCCGTGCCCTTGGTACTTAAAGCCATCGTTGATCGCCTCGATCGGCCGGATACCGCACTCTTGCTATTACCGCTCGGTCTTCTCGGTGGCTACGGGCTGTTACGATTGGCTGCCTCCGCATTCAATGAATTGCGCGACGCCCTGTTCGCGCGGGTCCGCTTTGGCGCGATGGCAACATTGTCGCGCCAGGTGCTCAAGCATCTTCACGATCTGTCGCTGCGCTTCCACCTCGAGCGGCGCACCGGCAATATCTCGCGGGATCTCGAACGCGGCGCGAATAGTATTAGCCTGCTGATCAGCTATCTGGTCTTTAACATCTTGCCTTCGGCCGCCGAGTTTTTGTTGGTCGCGGCGATCCTGTTGAGCCATTATCCGCCCCAGTTCGCGTTGGCCATTGCCGCCACGGTCGGGCTCTACGTTGCCTTCACCTTGGCGGTGACGGAATGGCGCATGCACTTTCGCCATACCATGAATCGGCTGGACTCCGAGGCCAGTGGGCAGGCCATCGATGGATTGCTCAATTATGAAACGGTGAAGTATTTCAACAACGAGGTCTACGAGCAAACCCGTTATGGCAAGACCCTGCAGCAATGGGAAGATGCCGCAGTGGTCAGTCAAACCTCGATGGGACTGTTGAATTTCGGTCAGGGTGCGATCATCGCGCTTGGGATCACCGTCATCATGGTGTTTGCCGCCCAGGGTGTGGTGACCGGCGGCTTGTCCTTGGGCGATTTGGTCTTGGTCAACACCATGATGCTGCAACTCTTCTTGCCGCTGAACTTTCTCGGTACGGTGTATCGCATGTTGAAATACACCCTGGCCGACATGGATATGGTACTCAAACTCCTCAACCAAGCACCGGAAATCCAAGATCGGCCCGCAGCCGAGTCGCTGGTCATTGACCGCGGTGAGGTGCGCTTCGAGCAGGTCCACTTTGCCTACCAATCCGACCATCCCATTTTGCATGGCATCGATTTTGCGCTACCAGCGGGTTACAAAGTCGCCGTCGTTGGCCCCTCCGGCGCAGGCAAATCTACCCTGGCCCGCCTACTGTTTCGCTTCTATGATGTCACCGACGGCCGCATTTTAATCGATGGCCAAGATATCCGCGATGTTACTCAGGCCAGCTTGCGCAAAATGATTGGAATCGTTCCGCAAGACACGGTCTTGTTCAATGAAAGCATTTACTACAACATCGCCTACGCTCGCCCGGATGCCCCCCAGGAGGCGATCGAGCACGCGGCCATGTTGGCCCATATTCACGATTTCATCACGAGCTTGCCACAGGGATACAATACGGTGGTCGGTGAGCGGGGGTTGAAACTCTCTGGTGGCGAAAAGCAACGCGTCGCGATAGCCCGGGTCATTTTAAAAGACCCACCGATTTTGGTCTTCGACGAGGCGACATCGAGTCTGGATTCCGCCGCCGAGCGTGGCATACTCGCCGCTCTCGGCGAGGTGGCTAAAGCACGGACCACGCTCGTCATTGCACATCGCCTGTCCACCATCGTCGATGCCGATACCATTTTGGTCATGGATCACGGCCGCATCGTGGAACAAGGCCATCATTTCAGCTTGATCGCGAAAGGCGGTTTGTACGCGCACTTGTGGCATTTGCAGCAGCGTGAGCACCGTGATGAGGCGGTCGAAAACGACGACGATACCACCTCGTCGCTGGCGGCCAAGACGGCCATCGATCTTGCGGTGTTACGAACATTGGACGCCAAAGGGGCAGCGGCCTTGAGCGCTGCCGGCATGAATCCGCAAGGACTTAACACTGACTGACTCCGATTTCCCTCCGCTGCTTACAGGAAGGCCAAAACCATGATGACACTTGCTGAACTCAACGCAACGCATGCGCTGCCGGACGTATTGTCCTTCACCCAAGGCCCTGGCGATTTCGTCGTGGCTGAGATTCGCAATCCCTTTGCGCAAGCCCGCGTGTGCACCTATGCCGGGCAAGTGTTGAGCTATCGCCCGCTAACTGCCGCGGACGATCTCTTGTTCGTCAGCGAACACGCCTATTTCGCCCCCGGCAAAGCCATCAAGGGCGGGATTCCGATTTGCTGGCCTTGGTTTGGCCCCGATCCAGAGGGCGTAGGACGGCCGACCCATGGGTTTTTGCGCAACCGGCAATGGGATGTGCTCGATACGACGGCGATTGACGAACAGACAACGCAAATTCGCTTGGTGGCTCGGGCCGATGCCGAAACCCTGGCAGCATGGCCACATGATTTCGAGGTCATCCTCGAGGTAACCGTCGGTGCAACGTTGGTCATCAATCTAATCACGCGCCACAACGCGGCGACAACGCTGTCCCTCTCCCAAGGATTGCACACGTATTTTCGCGTCGGTGACATCGCCAAGACTCAGGTTTTCGGTCTGGCCGGTATGCGCTATCTCGACAAAGTCGATGGTGGCATCGAAAAACCACAGGATGGCGCTGTCTCGGTCGCGAGCGAGGTCGATCGCATCTATCTCGACGTAAGCTATCCACTAACCATCGAAGATCGTGCCCTTAATCGACGCATCGAGATCGAAGCCACCGGGAGCCGCTCGGCGGTCGTCTGGAATCCATGGAGCGACAAAGCCGCTGCGATGGGCGATTTGGGCAACGCGGAATATCGCCAGATGCTGTGCGTGGAAACGACCAACGCCGGTCCCGACCACATGACCATCGCGCCGGGTGAAACCTATCGGCTTAGCACGATCTATCGGCTGCAGTCACTTTGATCGACAACATCGTTAAGAGTCAACGGCAAAGCCGTGTGACAAGTGCATCCAGCGAAGCGCCGTTGTTACAACCCGGATCACCGATGAAAAATACCCGTCATTCATTAGAGGATACTCCAATGCCACGTTTGCTGATCAGCAAAAGCATCCTGCTACTTTTCTTGATTGCGCCGATGCTCGCCAAGGCAGAGCTGACAGATACCGCGACTGCGCCGACCTTGCGGGCGCATTTGCCAGCGGACACCCTGGCTTATCTAAGGCTACCGAATCCATGGCGCCAGCTGGATACGCCGAAAGGCACCAGCCTCGATGAGGTCCGCGGTGCGCCGGGGATGCAACAATGGGTCGGCGCGTTGCGTGATACCGTGATTGCCCGGCTGCACGACGACAACGCCGGGAGCGTTTTCCCCGGTAGTCGGTTGTTACTGGAACACGCACTCTCACCGCTCGAAGTCATGGTCTTGCCACAACAGAAATGGCCCTTACCACTGGTATTGGCACAGTTCACTGCCGATTTCGCCGATCACTACGCCGTCAATACCTGGCTTGCAGGTCTCGGACAATGGCTGCCTGTGCAAGTGCTGCAACCCTTGAGCGCCGATGCAGACGGTATCGCTAGCGTGCTCGGCCAAACCGTTCGGTATGGTTTCGCCGCGGATACTCGACGCGTTTCGCTCCTAATTGGTGGGCAGACGGCGAACGGGTCGGTGAGTGAATTCATCACGGCGTTACCCGACCCGACGGATCACCCGATGTGGACCAGCGAAGTCACCATCGATAGCAGCGGACAAGGCTTCTTCTTATGGTTGAATCCGCAACGCGCGTTGGCCTTTGCCGAACTGATCGGGATGGTCGAGGAGGTTGCGGGATTGCGTGGTCTGGGGCTCGGTGAGGCGCGCGGTTTGAGTATTGGCATGGGAACGAGCGGCGGCAAAGGACGCCTTGCGGTGAAGCTCGATATGCCGTTGGTCGGTGTGCGGACCTTGTTGCCAACGGTGAGCGCCGCACCCATGGTCAAAGCCGCCGGCGAACCCCGTTTGGTCGCGTTACTCAATTTGCCGAGCGGTGACGAATTCCGCCGAATGGAAAACTACCTGTTGGGTTTCTTACCGGACCAGGTTGGCGAAGATTATCGAATCTGGGTCAACGAGTTCGCCGAACAACTGGGTTTTGCGCCGATCGAGCTATTGAATGCCTTTGGCCCGGAATGCATGGTTCTGGTCGATGAAGCCGGCGAATTTCTTGTCGTCGGTGAGCGTGACGCGACGCTAGTGCAAGCGATTCTGCAAGAACTGATCGACCGTCAGCGATGGGTGCAGACGATGCGCCAGGTCGACAACCAAACGATTCATCATCTGCAGATTCCCGCGCCCGCGAGCACGCCTGAGTCCCTCGTCGATTCGGAGATTCCGCCTTGGGCGCTTGCCTTGATGCGCTCTCCGAGTCACACCTTTTGGGTCAACAGTACCGAGCATCTCTATTTCGCCGCACTTCCCCAGGTGTTGATGGATCGTGCCGCTAGCTCCAGCCATGTCGATGTGGCCAAGTGGTTGGCCGACACCCAAGGGGTGACGCCCGATGGCAACCTAGTGTTGTTCAGTGGGCGCATTCGCGACTTGCCCAAACGAGTGTACTACACCCAAATCGCATTGCTGCAAATGCTTGCCGATACGCTGGGTGCCGCCGTCGATGTGTACGATCTGCCACCAGCGCATGCCCTCGCTCTTCCTGCGGTGACAGGCTATTCGTTTCGTATCGCTTCCACCGAGCAGACGTTGGCGATCGAACTCAGTTTCGAAAGCAATCCGCTTGAACCGATCTTGGCGGCGGGCGGTATCGGTACATTGGCCGCCATCGGTATTGTGAGCTCCATTGCAATGCCGGGGTTGCAGGATTGATCCTTCCGATCAAATCAGCGATTCGGTCTCCAGGCAGGGCCTGGAGACCAGCGCGAACCCGCTTCAAATCCGCCAAACCAGAGTGTTACACTCGGGTTCTAGATCCCGAATCAAATCAGATTCGGGGTCGACACGACCAATCAATGTAACCTGAACGAGGCAAAATCCTGTGACTGAACCCGTCATCGCCCAAAAAGGCCCCTATGCAATGGAACTCGAGGCCGGCAAACAATACTTTTGGTGCCGTTGCGGTCTGAGCAAACGGCAGCCGTTTTGTGATGGTGCGCACAAAGGCACGGGTATGCGGTCCTTGTCGTTTACGGCCGAAGAAACCGGGACAGCGTACCTGTGCGGGTGCAAGCAAACCGAGAACCCACCGTTCTGCGATGGCCGCCACGCCAAACTTTGACGGCGCTCAAGCCGAAACGATGATGCCAACCGGGCACGAACCCCAACAACTCGCACGATGCAATCGGCTAGCATGTCAATCGTTGCAAGATTTCTTGCACCCCTTCCCCCTCGCGGGAAAGCTCAGCCGACTTGTTCTGCGAAAACTTTTGCAACAAGGTAAAAGAGCAAACGAGTGAGGACTGAAAGTTAGCCTGCTTCAACTGGTCGCAGCGAGGTTTTCCATCATCATGTTGCAAAACAGTGCGCCTTGCTCCACGGCATCATCGAGGGCAACGTGGGTATGTGGTTGCGGATCGAACCACCGGCGCGGCAGGTAGTTTTTACCGGCCTTGCGGAAATCCACCCGCCGCATACCCATCGCATAGGAACGAATATCGATGGCGGCTTCACTGAAGGGCCGCTCGCCGGTAAAGCGCATTAGATACCAATAGACCCACATGAAGTCCCAGGAAGCCGGCCAGGCAACAAAGACCGGCTTACCCGCCAAGCCCTTCAACCAGTTTGCGTAGTCCGCCATCACTTCATCCGGCGGCCGGGCATCGCGCCGACACGCGGCCCATGCCTCGGGGTACTTGGCCCACCAAGCCATGGTATCCGGATGCGTTGTGGCCTCTGGCAATACCTCGAGGTTAGCGGTAAACGTCCCCAACGGGGTCTTGTCCACGGTAAACGCCGCGGAACCGATGCTCAACATCGAATAGGGTCCCGGAATCGGACCATCGGCTTCGATGTCGGTACTCACATAAATTTCCGGTTTTTTCGCTGCTGCCATGTCTTTACCGAATGGGTTATCTCGTCAAGAACGCTAAGTCTTGACTTGGCCTTTGTTCATCGACAGACGACCATTTCGTGATGCAATCACAGGTGAGGGTTCCCCTTCCCTCATTGTGAAACAGGCTGCAGAGGTTCGATTCCCTCCCCGTTTGTGGGGAACAGCCAAGAGGACGGCGAAGAACGACGCAGGTGACTTAAGACGCGAACGCTTCCCGCAAACGTGCCACAAACGTCTCGACTCGATCGGCCGGCAAGGTATTGATACCCGCAGCCGCGGGCCGTCCCCCTCCCGTCGGAAACTGCCGACACAAAGCATCGGCACCGGTGCGTCGCGAGATCGGCGCACGAACGCTGACCCGGTAATTCCCATCCGGGAGCAAACTCAACAACGCATGCGCGCGATCCGGTGCATCGTTCGACAAATCATTGGCCAACACACCACTGACCCGACGTGCCCAGGCGATATCCGGGAGCCGATACAATGCGACTTGGGGTTCGCCGAGTTCGTCGGTCAGCGCCCGCGCCGCTGTCATATCGCTGCCATAGCCCTCACGCAACACATTATATTCCGGCGCGCTTGCGATCCAATCGCGTGGATCGACGCAATCGGCCAAGCTGCGGTATAGTGCGTCGGGGGCGAAGAACAAATCGTCTAGGGTAACGCCGTATCCGTTGTAATTGAGCAGAATACCGAGTTCGCGCAGCGCCGCCACGTTGGCTTCGGGCAAATCGAGTGACGCCGCATACCGGCGCGCGACTTGGTCGAGGTTGTCACCAAAAGCCGCAACAACTGCCCAAGCTCGATACCGACCGCCCAACCAATCATCCACCAACAACCCGGTACAGGTTTCCGGCGCCGTATCGATATGGGCTTCCAGATTCGCATAAGCTGGGCACTCTCCAGCGTAGTGGTGATCGAAAAACTGGACCTCGGCGCCTGTCGCAAGGACTCGCTGCAAGGCTTCGCGGTTGACATCCAGGGAAATG
>CAZWQC010000142.1:0-6813 GCA_964635785.1 uncultured Ectothiorhodospiraceae bacterium | reverse complement strand
CAATGGCGGTGCCCATGCCGACAATAATGTCGATATCCAGGAGTTTATGATCGTGCCGGTCGGGGCGCCAAGCCTGGCCGAGGCGGTGCGCTATGGCGCCGAGGTGTTCCATGCATTGAAAAAGGTGCTGCGTGGTCGGGGTTTGGCCACGACCGTCGGGGATGAAGGCGGTTTTGCGCCGAATCTCAGGTCCAATGAAGAAGCGGTCGAGGTGATTTTGGAGGCGATCGGTCAAGCCGGGTTCAAGGCCGGGGAGGATGTTTTCCTGGCGTTCGATTTGGCGAGTTCCGAGTTCTATAACGATGGGCAATATGTATTGGCCTCGGAAGGCAAACGCTACGATGCCGCTGGATTCGTCGATTATCTGGCCGCTTGGGTGGATAAGTACCCGATTCTGTCGATCGAGGATGGCATGGAGGAAAGCGACTGGGAGGGCTGGAAGCTGTTGACCCAACGTCTAGGGGATCGAGTGCAGCTGGTGGGCGATGACCTGTTCGTGACCAACACCAAGATCATTCAACGGGGTATCGACGAAAGTGTCGCGAATTCTGTGCTGATCAAGCTCAACCAAATCGGGACCATCACCGAAACCATGGCCGCCATTAAACTCGCGCACGATGCCGGTTACACCGCGGTTGTGTCGCACCGTTCCGGGGAAACCGAGGATACCATCATAGCCGATCTGTGTGTCGCGGCGTCTACCGGCCAAATCAAGACCGGCTCGTTGTCGCGTTCCGATCGTGTCGCCAAGTACAACCGCTTGATGCGCATCGAGAGCTGGTTGGGTGATCGCGGTCATTTCGTGGGTCGGGGTGCTTTCCGCCAATTCGGTTAATGCCGGTTTTGTCGGTGCCAGCGGCGGGTCTGGATGGGCAATGTCGGGGCGATGAGAGCGGGTTCTCGCCCGTGTGTTTCGTCTTGCTCAACCGACAGACGGCCGGCCAAGCGAGACATTGCGCTTGGCCGGCAACGTGAGTGACTGATTCCTCAATAATGCCTCGGCGCCTTGCGTTGCAGTGACACGGCCAATACCCGCGTTGCTCGAACCAGTGGGCTGCGGTGAGTTTTGCAAAAATCCATCATGCGGAAGATCGGGCAGTGAACAATCGGCAGTTTCTGTTGAGTACCTTGATGCTTTGCGGACTATTGGCTGGGTTGCAATACCGACTTTGGTTTGGCGATGGCAGTTTGAGCGAGGTCATGGCGTTGCAGGGCGCGATTGCCCAGCAAGAAACGGAGAATCGCATGCTGCGCATGCGCAACGCGGTTTTGGTGGCCGAGGTGGTCGATCTCAAACAAGGCTTGGCGGCGATCGAAGCTCGGGCCCGGGAAGACCTCGGTATGATCAAACACGATGAGACGTTTTACCGTGTTTTGGAGTTCAATGATGAGGTCACGGCACCATGAGTCCGTTTGATCTGTGGGCGGTGGTCCCGGCGGCCGGCGTGGGTCGGCGGATGGGGGCGGATCGCCCAAAACAGTACTTGCCCCTGGCTGGTCGGACGGTCATCGAACACAGTTTGCGTGCGTTGCTGGCCCATCCTCGGGTTGTTGGTGCCGTCGTCGCGATCGGCGCTGACGATCCCTATTGGCATCGCCTCGATCTGACATTTGTAAAGCCCATCACAACGGTAGTGGGCGGAGCCGAGCGCTGTGATTCGGTATTGAATGGCTTGCGCAGTCTGACGCATGAGCCGCCCGCCGAGCAATGGGTTTTGGTCCATGACGCGGCCCGCCCGTGTTTACAGCCAAGCGATGTCGATGCCTTGATCGAGGTCGGGACACAGGATGCTATTGGTGGCATTCTGGCGACACCCGTGCGCGATACGATCAAACGCTCGAATCAGGCAGGCCGCATCGACGCGACAGTGGACCGCACGACCTTGTGGCAAGCGCAAACTCCGCAGCTGTTCCGACTCGGAATGCTGATTCACGCGTTGGAGCTGAGCATGGCGCGTGGACTGAAAGTCACCGACGAGGCCTCGGCCATGGAACAGGCTGGGTGGGCGCCGCTGCTCGTCACTGGTCGAGCCGACAATATCAAGATTACCCGGCAGGAAGACCTTGCCGTGGCCGAACGATTTTTGCAAGCGGTGGAGGCGAACCGATGACCGTGCTGTCCTATCGAACCGGTTTCGGTTATGACGTCCATGCGTTCCAGGAAGGCGATCATCTTGTGCTCGGCGGTGTCAAGATTCCGCATCGGTTTGCATTCGCGGCGCATTCCGACGGTGACGTGCTGTTGCATGCCATTTGCGATGCACTATTCGGTGCGGCCGGGTTAGGCGATATCGGACATCATTTCCCCGATACGGATCCGGCGTATAAAGGCATCGACAGCCGGGAGTTGCTGCGCAGCTGTCGGCGAGCGGTTTCGGCGAGCGGCTATCGGGTCGGTAATGTCGATGCAACGATTGCCGCGCAGGCACCGAAACTGCGTCCGCACATTCCGGCAATGCAAGTCAATATTGCCGCTGATCTGGACGTCCTGGAAACGCAAATCAATATCAAAGCCACGACCACGGAACGGCTCGGGTTCGTCGGTCGCGAAGAGGGGATTGCCGCCTACGCCACCGCGTTACTTGTTGCCATAGACGGCTGATCGGCTGAGATCGAGTTGTCTGCATTCATCGTTGGTTCAACGGCTGTTGGCGCGGTCTGTTGTTCGCAATAACGCCAAGATACCCGATAAGCTGCCACCCATCACCCCACCGATTGCGCCAAATACCACGCAGCGCAAGGCATTGATGGCCAAGTCCACCAGCTCGGGATCGGCCTCGGGATCGACGCCGATGGCAATCGCCCACATACTCAATGCGCCCATGCTGCCGAATCCCCCGGCGGTCAAGGCGGCGGCAAGCGCAGCCGGGGTGTGGCGGGAGACAATCTTATCCATTCGGGTGATGACCATTCGATAGGCGATGCTGGCCATCAGGGCGATGGTTGCCGCGCACAGCGTCAGTACCGGGATCGCCGAAAATGGCCAGCACAGCAGCGTCAAGCCGGCTGCGCTGAGGAAGGCGACCGTAAATCCCGTGAGTGTTTTGGTCAGCATGGTTTTGGGAAACGGGAAAAAGAGCGCGCTCAAGCCAAGCCCAAAACCGGCGACAAGCATTCCGACGATGGCGTGTAGTGGCGGTTTTAAGTCCGTTCCCGTGATGATAATGATCACCAAGCTGCAAGCGACGCCCAGGAAAAAGCCAATCACACCGATACGCAAGGCAGAGGAAAAAGCGGCAACCGCGCCGCCCGCTAGAGCGGCTGCCGGCAGCATCGGCCACCACGGATCGATCGCTAAAGCGCCTACCAGTGCATACAATCCACCAAACAGGGCACCGAATAGACTACCCATGTACGACCCAATCAGCACGCTGCTGACCTTTTCGCTTGCCATCGCGTTTTCCCCTACCGTATTGTTTTTGCCAACGCAGAACGAATCGCGGACGACTGACGCCGCTATCCTAACGCCCCATCGTCATGATGTCATAAACTTAAGTCAGTGTTTGCCGAAGAGCTGACTACGGGTGGACGGTATCCCGCACGTATCCCTTTGTGGTAGGTTACCGTTGTCGGTGGGACGGTGTGGCGAGCTTGCGCGTCGCGGACCGCGACGGACGTTGACGCTATGCCAGCGACACGAAACACTGTGGCGTCAACCGTTGACTGAGTTCTTGCGGGTTCCCACCGCCGGTGCTTTCTCCCAGGCGGGAGACGCATTCGGTTGTCTTTGCAACGATACGTCGGCTCTTCCTGCCCCTGTGGGGCGATGGTTGGAGTGAACCGATCCATCTCAAGCTAGGTCAGGCTCCATGAAAGGCGATTGCCAGGTTATCGAACATCTCAACCGTATACTGCGTAACCGGCTGACAGCCAGTCATCAATATCTGGTTCACGCCAAGACGCTCGCGAACTGGGGCCTTGAGTCCCTTGATTTGCAGGAATATCAGGCGGGGGCCGAACACCGTCGGTTTGCTGAAGCGTTAGTGGATCGCATTTTGTTGTTAGGTGGTACGCCGAATGCTCAAGAGCTAGATAAATTATTGATTGGGGAGGATTTCAAAGAGATTTTGGAATTCGATCTGGTCCTTGAGGAGCGCGGTTGCGCGGACTTGAAACCGGCCATTCGGCTGTGTGACGAAGTCATGGATTTCGTGACTCGGGAAATGCTCATCGAACAATTAATGGCTGCCGAGCGTCGGATCGCGTGGTTGAGTATTCAGCGCGGGCGCTACGACGACAAGGACTTGTCACAATCTGACATCCCGGGTCCGGTATGACGGATTATCGAACCCGGTTCCTGCGCCTTGCACTGGAACGGGGTGCCTTGCAGTTCGGTGAGTTCACTTTGAAATCGGGCCGAGTGAGTCCGTACTTCTTCAACTCGGGCGCTTTCTGCCGTGGAGCGGATCTAGCGGAGTTGGGAGAGTGTTTTGCCGCTGCGATCATTGCCAAGCAGCTCGAACCGGATGTGCTGTTTGGGGCGGCGTACAAGGGTATTCCCTTGGTAGCGGCGACATCTGTGGCGTTGACCAAGGTTTATGGCAAAAATTTTGCTTATGCGTTCGATCGCAAAGAGGCAAAAACACATGGTGAAGCCGGAGCCGTCGTCGGAGCTCCGCTTGAGGGCGATGTGGTCATTGTGGACGATGTCTTGACGGCTGGTACAGCGATGCGTTATGCGATTGAGTTCATTCGTCGTCACGGTGGTGTTCCGCGGGCATTGGTGGTGGGATTGGATCGGCAAGAGCGTGGCGAGAGCGGTTTGTTGGCTGCCGAGATGCTTCGTGTCGAGTATGGGGTAGCCGTCGTTCCTTTGATTCGTTTCGACGATTTGTCGGACGGTATGTTGGCCCACGCAAAGGATGCGCCGCCCGGCGCCCTGGCGGCGCTTGGGGTATATCGGACCGATTATGCCGGGCATGACGGCACCTGATTCGCGTCGAAATTCCACTCGGGAAGGGCCTTCACACAAGTGTTGCAACAGTTTTTGCAGAAAGGTCTGCGGTGTCCCTCCCCCCGTGGGAGGAAGGGACACAAGAACTTATGGGGCGATTGAGAGAAGTGCCCGCCAGCTGACGATTCGTGCTCATCGCTTGCAATAACGACTTGCAATAACGAATTGAAACCTGGATTGAACCTGCGTTGTGGTCGTGTCCGTTGTATTGCTCAATTGCCCGATGTGGCTCGTTCGCGTGTTTAAGGGGAGGCTAGACTCTTGCGCAAGTTGATTTCCACTGGTGTGGGTTTCGTACTCCGAATTCCAAAGATAGGAGGTCGCGACACTCTTTTTCGGTTTGGCTGGATCGACTCGACAGACTGTTTCATCCGGCGATCAGGGCTACATCGGTCACTGCATATCAAGCCGGCGTGGTCCGATTGGGCGCGGCAGCGGCATTTGGGTGTCCTTGCCGTGACATTGTTTGCCGGAGCGATGATTGCGGCGCCGGCGAACTGTGAGCGACGCTATTACCAATGGGTCGATGATCAGGGTAAAACCCACATCAGCGACCAGTTACCGGTTGAAGCGATGCGTCGAGGCCATCGGGTTGTCGATGAACGGGGGATGGTGGTCGAGGAGCGAGAAGCGCCAAAAACGCTAGAGGAACTTGCTGCCGAGCGTGCTATGGAGCGTGAGCGTAGGCGGCAGGAGCGCAAGGATCTGGAATTGCGGATGACCTACAGCAATGAGGCACAATTGCTGGAAGTCCGGGATAAGCGCCTCGATCTCGCCGATCAATTCATCGCCATCAATAGCGAGCAACTAGCGGATCTGGAAGAGAAGCTGGCAGAGGTACAAAATCAGATCGAGATGCGCGAAAGGCAAGGGCAAAACGTATCCCCTGCGCTGCTTAGGGAGGAGGAGGCATTGCAAGAACGTATTGCGAACAAGCAACGCTACCTCGAACAACGTCAGCGGGAGCGCAGCGCTATCGTCGAGCAATTCGACACTGATCTGAAACGCTATCGCGAAATCATGGGGATTGCGGCGGAGTAAGGCGGCGTCACAAAGGCTTCGAGTTCAGTCGCTTGACCAAAATGCTCAGGCTTTGATCAATGTTCCCACGCCCTCGTCGCTGAACAGCTCGACGAGAACGGCATGGGCGACGCGGCCGTCGATAATGTGTGCCGAGCGCACGCCGGACTGCACTGCATCGAGAGCGCATTGAACTTTCGGTAACATGCCGCCAGAAATTGTCTCATCGGCAATCAGTGCCGCGACTTGTTCGGCCCGAAGTCCGGTGAGCAACTGCCCGTTTTTGTCCAATACCCCGGGGGTATTGGTCAGCAGAATCAGTTTTTCGGCATTGAGGACGCTTGCTACTTTGCCGGCGACGAGATCGGCATTGATGTTGTACGACAAGCCGTCCTCGCCGACGCCCACCGGCGCGATGATCGGGATGAACGATTCTGTGTCAAGCAGCCGCACGATGCCCGGATCGATGCTGGCGACCTCGCCGACGTGACCTAAGTCGATGGCCGGTTCATTCAGTGAGCGTTGTGCTTCGAGCATCGACAAGCGACGGGCACGAATGAGCCCACCGTCCTTGCCGGTCAAACCGACCGCCCGGCCGCCGGCCCGATTGATCAAGTTGACGATCTCCTTGTTGACCAGCCCGCCAAGTACCATTTCCACCACATCCATGGTTTCCCGATCGGTGACACGTAAGCCAGCGACAAACTGGGTTTCTTTGCCGAGGCGTTCCAGCAATTGCCCGATCTGTGGACCGCCGCCATGGATCACGACCGGATTGATGCCGACTTGTTTCATCAAAACAACGTCGCGGGCGAACCCTTCCTTTAAGGTTCCGTCGA
>CAZWQC010000141.1:4551-6831 GCA_964635785.1 uncultured Ectothiorhodospiraceae bacterium | reverse complement strand
ACTTGATCGGCAGGCCGGTGACCGCGCGCATAGACAGCGCCGCGCCGCCGCGCCCATCGCCGTCCATGCGGGTCAGCACAAGGCCCGTCAGCGGCAGGCGTTCATGGAAGCGCTTGGCGGTCTCCACCGCGTCCTGGCCGGTCAGCGCATCAGCCACCAGCAGGATCTCGGCAGGCCCGGCGATATCGGAAATCTCCGCCGCCTCGTTCATCATCTGCTCGTCGAGCGTGGTGCGACCGGCGGTGTCGAGCATCAGCACGTCAAAGCCGCCGATCTTCGCGGCGTTCATCGCGCGCCGGGCGATCTCGGCCGGGCGCTGGCCCTGAATGATGGGCAGGCTTTCCACGCCGACCTGCTTGGCGAGAATGGCAAGCTGTTCCATGGCGGCCGGGCGGCGCACGTCGAGGGAGGCGAGCAGGACCTTCTTCTTGTCCTTCTCGTGCAGGCGCTTTGCCAGGCAGCGGCAAACCCACTGGTATCGACGAGCGCCAATCCAGCTGACTTGCCTCCTGCTCGGGACGCCGCCACGGTAGCACGTTATTTTCCGCCACCCAACGCGGTCGATCTGATCGTGCCCGGTTCCCTTGGCAGCCAGGCGGGTCCGACCGAGATCCGCGATGGTCGCACCGGTGAGATTCTGCGGGGTTGATTGGCACTCCCCAGCGGATTTTGGCATCGGCTTCCCGATGCCAAAAGCGAGACGACAACATTTTTGAACTTGATGGCCGAACAGTCCATGAACGGTTGTGCTACGCCGTTGACGGTTTGGTCGCACGGGCAAGCTCCCGCAGCTTTTCGACCATCGCATAAACGCCGACATGACGGTTCGGGCTCAAATGCTCGTAAATACCAAGACGCGAGAAAACCTCATCGGCATCGATCGCGAGGAATTCATCAAGGGCTTTGTCGGAATACAGTGCCACCAAAATCGCGACAATGCCTTGAATCACCGCCGTATCGCTTTCGCCAGCGACCTTCAAGCAGGACGAATTCTCGGCATCGGGTGCGATGTGAAACCAGACCTTGCTCATGCACCCGTGCACTTGATGGTCACTATCCTTATATTGGTCAGGCAGTGGGGGTAGCCGCTTACCCAAGTCGTAGATGAACTGATAACGTTCTTCCCAATCCTGTAACAACTCGAACGTCGTTGCGATGCGCTCGATACTCTCCGCCATATCGGATACCTCTTTGGGTTTAGTCGACCAGCTTGATCCGTCGGTAAACTCGTGTCTGCGCGTGACCCGACGGTCCGCATTTAAACCACCGAACGAGTGACGAACATGCGCTGCCTGCGGCGGCGACACGACCAACGGACTTCAGTCGCCGACGCTGATCGACTCGACTTTTTGGAAGCCTTTGGGCAACCGTTGTCCTCGCCGGCCGCGTTCACCAATATAGCCCTGCCAATCGCTTGGGGACAAACGCCGGGTTCGTTTGCCCGCTTGTACCAGCAAGTCGTCATCACTCTCCAAGACGCATAACCCGACCACGAATTCCTGCCGTCCTTTGGCGAGTGCGGCCGGAATATTGATCAGCTTGTTTCCCTTACCTCGCGGTAGGCGCGGCAGTTCGCGGCAAGCCACAATCAGCAAGTATCCTTGATTGGTTACAACGGCCAAGGCTTGCGACGCGGTGTCCGCAACCGCGATCGGGGGCAACACCGTCGCGTTGTCCGGTACGGTCAATACGGCTTTTCCCCCTTTATTCCGTGTTTGCAGATCCTCCAAACTACATAAAAAGCCATAACCCAGATCAGTGGCCAAGACATAGATATCCGTTCCTGTCCCCATCAAAGCACTGACAAATCCCGCACCATCCGGTGGATTCAAACGACGGGAGACCGGTTCGCCTTGACCGCGCGCCGACGGCAGTTCATGTGCCGGTAAGGTATAACTGCGGCCGGTGGTATCGAGTAGCACGACCCGTTGATTGCTGTGACCGCGCGCTGCCGCCAAAAAGCCATCGCCCGATTTGTAGCCCAAACCGTTCGGGTCGATCTCATGTCCCTTTGCCGCCCGAATCCAGCCTTTTTGTGACAACACAACGGTCACCGGATCGCTCGGCACCAGAGCGGTCGCTTGAATGGCTTGCGCCGGCGCGCGGGTCACGATGGGTGAGCGCCGCGCATCACCGTATTCTTCGGCATCGGCCAATAATTCACGCCGAATCAGTGCGGTCAATTCCTCTTGCGAACCCAGGGTGTTTTGCAATTGTGCGCGTTCTTCTGCCAATTCCGCCTGCTCGCCCCGAATCTTCATTTCTTCGAGCCGAGCCAAT
>CAZWQC010000141.1:0-4541 GCA_964635785.1 uncultured Ectothiorhodospiraceae bacterium | reverse complement strand
GAGTTTCGTTTCCAACACATACTCGGCTTGGGTATCGCTTAACTCAAACCGCACCATCAGCACCGGTTTGGGCTCGTCCTCTGTGCGCACGATCCGAATGACTTCGTCGATGTTGAGAAATGCGATCAACAAGCCGGCCAATAAATGCAAACGTTGTTCGACTTTGTTCAAGCGCCAACGCAATCGCCGTCGCACCGTCTCCCGCCGAAACGCCAACCATTCCGAGAGAATTTGCGGCAAGTGTTTCACTTGCGGTCGCCCGTCCGTGCCAATCATGTTGAGATTGACGCGGTAACTGCGTTCCAAATCGGTCGTGGCAAACAGATGATCCATCAATGCCTCGATATCGACTTTCCGTCCCCGAGGGATGATAACGATGCGAGTTGGATGCTCGTGGTCCGATTCATCACGCAGATCCTCCACCATGGGTAGCTTTTTGCCCTGCATTTGCGCGGCTATTTGCTCTTGAATTTTCTCGCCCGAGGTTTGGTAGGGTAACGCGGTGACGACAATCGAAC
The DNA here is from genome assembly GCA_964635785.1 of uncultured Ectothiorhodospiraceae bacterium. GTDB lineage: Bacteria > Pseudomonadota > Gammaproteobacteria > CAYFSA01 > CAYFSA01 > CAYFSA01. The sequence goes on along the minus strand of CAZWQC010000141.1, from coordinate 4,023 downwards.
CGTTTTCCTGTTCCCAACGTGCCCGCATGCGAAAGCTGCCGACGCCGGTGTGGTAGATTTTCTTGATTTCGTCCGGGGGGCTGATAATCTCCGCGAATGTCGGCAGATCCGGTCCGGGCACATGCTCGAACAGTTCCTCGAGGGTTGCCTCGGGATGGTCGAGCAAGAAAACACTAGCCGCGACGATCTCGTGGATGTTGTGCGGGGGGATGTCGGTCGCCATACCCACTGCGATCCCAGATGCCCCGTTCAACAAAATATTCGGCAATCGCGCCGGCAGCACCAAGGGTTCTTCCATGGTGCCATCGAAGTTTGGCCCCCAATCGACGGTGCCTTGTCCGAGTTCTTTAAGCAAGACTCGTGCATAGGCTGTCAACCGTGCTTCCGTGTAGCGCATGGCCGCAAACGATTTCGGATTGTCCGGCGAACCCCAGTTGCCGTGCCCATCGACCAACGGATAGCGATAAGAAAAGGGCTGCGACATTAACACCATGGCTTCGTAGCAAGCGAGATCACCATGGGGGTGATACTTGCCGAGGACATCGCCGACTGTCCGTGCGGCCTTCTTCGGTTTCGCGTTTGCGGACAAGCCCAACTCGGACATGGCATAGACGATACGGCGTTGCACCGGTTTCAAGCCATCACCGATAAACGGCAAGGCACGGTCTAAGATGACGTACATGGAATAATCCAAATACGCCTTTTCGGCAAATTCATGCAGCGGGCGTTGTTCGATCCCATCCAAGCTCAGTTCGCCATTGTCAGCCATGCCCCACCTCCGCGTGATCACCCTTGCGTTCAAGCCAATCCCGCCGATCCGCCGAGCGTTTCTTGGCCAGCAGCATGTCCATCAACGCGTCGGCAGCCTGATCGTCGGCGATGGTTAACTGCACCAAACGTCGCGTATCGGGTGCCATGGTCGTTTCCCGCAGCTGCAGCGGACTCATCTCGCCAAGACCCTTAAAGCGTGTGACGGTGGCTTTGCCGGCCCGTTTCTCGGCCTCGATGCGCTGTAAAATACCGTTGCGCTCGTCGTCATCGAGCGCGTAATAGACATCTTTGCCGATATCGACGCGGTATAAAGGCGGCATGGCGACATACACATGTCCCTGCGCCACCAATGGCCGAAAATGCTTCAAAAACAGTGCGCACAACAGGGTTGCGATGTGTTCACCATCGGAATCGGCGTCAGCCAGGATGCACAGCTTTTGATAGCGCAAATTGGTCAGGTCGCTCGAACCCGGTTCGATCCCCATCGCGACCGAAATATCATGGATTTCTTGCGAGCCGAGGACCTGTCCTTGCGGGACTTCCCAGCTGTTGAGAATTTTGCCGCGCAGCGGTAACACCGCCTGAAACTCCCGGTCCCGCGCTTGCTTGGCCGAACCGCCCGCGGAATCGCCCTCCACCAAGAACAGTTCTGTATAGCGACTATCTTGCGAGGCGCAGTCAGCCAACTTGCCCGGTAGCGCAGGACCGGCGGTAATCTTTTTGCGCGCGACCTGTTTGCTTGCACGTAAGCGTTGTTGTGCGTTGTCGATGGCAAGTTGGGCGATCTGTTCACCGCTTTCCGGATGCTGGTTCAGCCAATGGCCGAACTCATCGGCCACGACGCCGCTGACGAAGGCCGCCGCTTCTCGTGATGACAGCCGTTCCTTGGTCTGTCCGGAAAACTGTGGTTCAGCAAGTTTCACGGAAAGCACGAAAGCGATGTTGTCCCACAAATCATCTGGAACGAGTTTCACCCCGCGCGGGAGTAAATTGCGGAATTCGCAAAAGCCACGCATGGCCTCGATCAGCCCACTGCGTAATCCGTTGACATGAGTGCCGCCTTGGATGGTGGGAATTAAATTGACATAACTTTCCTGCACTGATTCCGCTGCGTCTACCAGCCACAAAAGTGCCCAATCGACCCCGCTGCTCGGTCCATCGAAGTGACCCGTAAAGGGTTTGTCTGGCAAGGTTGCCCGTTCGGCGACCGCCTCCACCAAGTAATCGCGTAAACCATCCTCGTATCGCCAGACATCGGATTCATCGGCGGCTTCGTCGCGAAAAGTGACCTTTAAGCCGGAACACAGCACGGCTTTGGCACGCAACAAGTGTTTCAGTTTCGGTACAGAGATTTTCGCTGAATCGAAATACTTGGGATTGGGCAGGAAGCGCACAGTGGTTCCGGTTTCGCGCTTGGGTAGTTGCCGCTCGACCACGGTCAAGTCGCACACCTTTTCGCCGTCGGCAAAGGCCATGTAGTACTCGTGACCATTGCGGCGAACCCATACCTCCAACTCGGCTGACAGCCCATTGACTACAGACACACCGACGCCGTGTAGCCCGCCGGCGAACCGATAGTTCTTGTTGGAAAACTTGCCCCCGGCGTGCAGGGTCGACAAAATCACCTCGACGCCAGGGCGCTGTAGCTCCGGATGCGGGTCTACGGGCATTCCACGACCGTCATCGGTCACCGTCACCGCCCCATCGGCATGCAAGGTGACCGCGACTAAGTTGGCGTAGCCGGCCATGGCTTCGTCTACGCTATTGTCGACGACCTCTTGCACTAGGTGATTGGGCCGACTCGTGTCGGTATACATGCCGGGACGGCGCCGCACCGGATCCAAACCGGTCAGCACCTCGATCTCGGCCGCGTTGTATTGCTCGCTCATGCGATCGCACAAACTCTCGTTGGCTTTGAACGTTGATTGACAGGCACGGCACCTTCTACACTGCAGCGATCGCCGTGGTCAGGCAACCTATTCGCTCGCAACCGATTGTCTGTCGTCGTTTGCCGGTACGGCAGTCGCAGCGCTTTTTTCGGCAAAGCAAAACAGGCGCGAGGAGGTTCCCGGTGTTGCGACATAGGTCACCATACAGGCCATGCCATTGGCTTCATCCACAATTTTGCGGACAATCAAATCACCCTCGCGCATCTGCTCGGTTTGGCGTAAACCGCCGGATCGATTCATGACGGCATCGTAGCAATACACCGAGGGCGCGGTATTTGTGGTTTGGACATGGGCGACGAGACAAACCCGATTCGCACTCGTGTCGGTCACTCGATAGACCTCGAGATCACCCTCGCGCAAGTGGCCGCTGTCCCGTAGATTGCCGGTCTTTGCGGGTTGCTGGTGCTTGGTGTAACAGGCCAGCGCGGGCGATGTCCCGGGTGTCGTGACGTAAGCAACGAGGCAAGAACGGTCGTGCTTGATATCCTCGATGTTGCGAATCACGATGTCGTCACGTTTGATATGCGAAATCTGCCGAATCGTGGTGCCAAAATCGCCGACGACATCATAACAATCGATGGTCGGGCTGGTTCCCGGAGTACGCACGTAAAAAGCAAGGCAAGTCTTCTTGCTGGCCAAATCGGTGATATGCCGCACCACCAAATCCCCTTCCTGAAGCATTCCGGTTTGTACCACCAAAGAGGTACTGTAATTTCCCGCCAGTAACATGGCCGGCAAACAGAGCAGCAGGAACCCTAAACGTTTTTTCATTTGCTTTTCTCTCGGCTTGAAGATAACAAGTTGTGCCACCTTACCTGACCCGCGCGGCAAGCAGAAGTCGGTGGCCGGTGCAACAGGCCTGGCGCGGCAGTTAAAGCGGCAGATTATTCCGAACTTGGGTCAACGAGGCAATGCATTTCATTTGCAACCAAGGCGCGAACTTAACTGGACTGCAATCTGCGCAAAGATCACTTGCGGGGGCACGGCTATTGGCGCTAGGCTTGCTGCCTTGAGCAATGATCACCGCAGGCTCCCTTTCTGCATCCGTCCCCCGTAAAAACTAAAGCCACAGGCTAGGAGACTCGATCCTATGACGATCCGACGACAACACTTGCGAGTTTGGCTCTTTGGCTTGTTACTCGCGCTGATGAGCGGACAAGCCCCGGCGTTCTGGAATTTCGGCGATTGGTTCGGCGACGATGACGACGACGATTGGCGCGGCTATCCCGGTTATGCGCCCTACGGCTACGGCTACGGCTATCCCGGTGGTCCCTACGGTTATAGTTATGGCGCGCCATACGGC
>CAZWQC010000140.1:0-6844 GCA_964635785.1 uncultured Ectothiorhodospiraceae bacterium | reverse complement strand
ACTCAATGGGGTTGAATTGTCTGGATCGAACCGGTGGCAATGGAGTACCCTTACGATTTTTTTCAGTAACGTGTGCGCCTTGCGACGGTAGCGCGGTGGTCGGTCGGAACCCGAGGTGGCGAGGCAAACGCGGCTTGGCGACGATGATGTAACGTTGTTCTGGGATGTCGGAGTGTCGACGGATAGGCCAAGTAACCCGCCGCTCTGATCGCAAAAAAAGGAGAACTAGCAATGCCAAAAGGGCAGATTTTACAAGAACCTTTTCTTAATACGCTGCGCAAGGAGCGCGTTCCAGTGTCGATTTATCTCGTCAATGGAATCAAGTTGCAAGGTCAGATTGACTCGTTCGATCAATTCGTGATCTTGCTGCGTAACAGTGTCAGTCAGCTGGTCTACAAGCACGCGATCTCGACCATCGTGCCAACTCGACCGGTACGCATTCCAATTCCGACGGATGAGACCGGTCATAACGCACCGGCATCGGTCGAAGAGTAACGGCGAGGTGGCACTTGTTCGAACGTCCCGAAGGGGGTGACCGTGCGGTCTTGGTCCATCTCGACATTTCGCGGGAATGTGACCGTGAGGATAGTGCCGAGTTGGCGGAGCTGGTCCGTGCCGCGGGTGCCACCGTTGTCGCTTGGGTGAGTGGTGCGCGCGAAAAACCGGATCCGGGTTTGTTCGTCGGTAAGGGTAAGGCCGAGGAAATTCGCGCCGCCGCAAAGACGCACGATGCCGATGTCATCGTCGTAAACCACGCATTGCAGCCAAACCAAGAACGCAATCTTGAGCGGCTGGTCGAGTGCCGGGTACTCGACCGGACCGGCTTGATTCTCGATATCTTTGCGCAGCGAGCGCGGTCGCACGAAGGTCAGTTGCAAGTCGAATTGGCGCAATTGCGGCACATGTCGACGCGATTGGTCCGCGGTTGGACGCACTTGGAACGGCAAAAAGGTGGAATCGGATTGCGCGGGCCGGGCGAGACGCAGCTGGAAACCGACCGCCGCTTGCTGGCGCAGCGGGTCAAACGCATCGAAGCGCGTCTTAAGCGCGTTGATCGGCAGCGCGAGCAGGGGCGGCAAGCCCGACACAAGGCCGAACTGCCCACGGTGTCGTTGGTTGGCTACACCAATGCGGGCAAGTCGACTTTGTTCAACGCACTGACCCATGCCGGAGTCGAGCAAGCCGATCAGCTGTTCGCGACGTTGGACCCAACCCTGCGGCGCTTGGATCTCGGGGTCGGTCTTGCCATGGTACTCGCTGATACCGTTGGATTCATTCGACACTTGCCGCACGAATTGGTCGCCGCGTTTCGTGCGACGTTAACGGAAACCCGGGAGGCCGATTTGCTGCTGCATGTCGTCGATGTCGCCGCGCCGACCCGTGCTGAGCAAGACGAGCAAGTGGTTGCCGTGTTGCGCGAGATCGGTGCTGATTTGGTACCGCGGCTGATGGTCATGAACAAAATCGATCGCTTGGGAATGCCGCCACGGCAGGTGACGGACATCGATGGTTTCGTCCAACAAGTTTGGGTGTCAGCGCAAACGGGGGCTGGATTGGAGGAACTGTTGGTCGCGATGCGCCAGCGCTTGCAACCGGATATGTTGCGCGGCTGGCTGAATCTACCTGGAACCGCCGGTCGTTTGCGTTCAGATTTGTTTCGGATTGGTGCGGTGGTGGATGAGCGGGTGGTGGAAACTGGCGGATTTTGCCTGCGGATCGTGCTGCCGCGGCGGCGCTACGAGACGCTGACACGTGATCTCGATTTGCCTGCGACAGCGTTCGTACCGGAGTCGCCGGGTGCGGCTCGATTCGCGGCCTGATTTTACTTTAAACGCGTGTCGGTAGTGCTGGCGTTTGCTGCGGCTTGCGTGGTAGCTTGATGCACTCTACAATGATGAGTTTGGCGCGCGTTCGAGAACCTTTGCCGGTTGCCGTTATCACGGAACGCCGGCCGAAGCATCGGGCAGTGCGATGAGCATTGTGTGTCCGTGCCCCATGTGGGTGATGGTCGAAATCTCAAATCGATAGGGCAACCAACGGGTGTATTCGATGGCTTGGAATGAACCGGGTGGCGGTAATCACGATCCTTGGAGTGGCGGTGGACGCGGTAGCGACCAAGGACCGCCCGACCTGGACGAAGTGCTGAACAAACTGGCCAAAGGGATTGGCGGTCTCTTCGGTGGTGGGCGAAGTGGTGGTGGCGGCAGTGGCTCCGGGCTACCGATGGTGTTGATCGCCGTGATTGTGGCGGTATTGCTGGTGATTTGGGCAGTTTCTGGTATCTATATCGTCAACGAAGGTCGGCGCGGTGTCGTGCTGCGATTCGGAGAATTTCTCGTCGCGCGTGATCCAGGACCACATTGGCGGCCCTTTCTCATCGATTCCATTGAGATGGTAGACGTCGATCAAATTCGCAGCGTTCAGCACAGTGCAACAATGTTGACGCAAGATGAAAATATCGTCGATATCGATCTGGCGGTGCAGTATCGCGTGCGCAAGGCCGAAGACTATTTGTTCGAGGTGCGCGATCCGGATATTTCCGTGCGCGATGTCACGGAAAGCGCGATCCGTGAGGTGGTGGGGAAAAGCCGCATGGATTATGTGCTGGGTGAAGGGCGTGCGGAGATCGCAGCGAGCACCGAAAGGCTGTTGCAAACCATGTTGGATGGTTATGTCGCAGGGGTTGATATAGTTAGTGTTAATTTGCAGCAAGCACAGCCGCCGGAACCGGTACAAGGGGCATTCGAAGATGCCGTGAAAGCACGTGAAGATGAAGTTCGCTTTCGCAACGAAGCAGAGGCCTATGCGAACGGCATTTTGCCGAAGGCACGCGGCGAAGCCGCACGGATCACGGAAGAAGCGAACGCGTACAAAAAACAGGTTTTGGCGCGTGCGCAAGGGGAAACCGCGCGGTTTCTCAAGCTGCTGACCGAGTATCGACAAGCGCCGCAGATTATTCGAGAGCGCTTGTATATCGAATCGATGGAGACGGTGTTGCGGGATTCGAGCAAAGTGATGGTTGATCTCAAGAGCGGTAATCCACTGCTTTACTTGCCAGTGGATCGACTGCTGCAAAGCGAGGGGACGACCGCCGCCGGGGCGAAGCAGTCCGGCAATGGCAGTAGCAAACCCCTCGACGGTAGTAACGCTGCAGCCAACTCGGCCAACGATTATTCGTTGGGTCGGCAATCCTATGATCCCCGCAGTCGAGAGGTTCGCTAGTCATGGCTGGAGGTATTCGCTCCGTTGGCGTTTTATTGGTGGTCGTTTTTCTCGGGCTGTTTTTGTCGGCGTATACTGTGGATGAGCGGGAAAAAGTCTTACTGTTCGAACTTGGTAAGGCCCAGGACCGAAACATTTCGCCCGGTTTGCATTTTCGTATTCCGTTGGTACAAAACGTGCGGCGGTTCGATGGGCGGGTGTTGACGCTGGACGTCGAGCCGGATCGGTTTTTGACCGTCGAGAAGAAAAACGTCGAAGTTGACTTCTTCGTCAAATGGCGAATCGGAGAGGTCGCGCAGTACTACCGCGCGACCCGAGGTCTGGAGCGAAACGCGCAAATGCGGATCGCGCAGATGATGAAAGATGATTTGCGCAACGAGTTCGGTAAACGCACGATTCAAGAAGCGGTATCCGGTGAGCGTAGCGAAATCATGGATGTGCTCGAAGCGAATGCCAACACTCAAGCCAAGGAATTCGGCGTTGAGATCGTGGACGTGCGTATTAGTCGAATCGATTTGCCTCAGCAGGTCAGTGATTCGGTGTATCGCCGGATGGATGCCGAACGCCAACGCGTTGCTGCCGAGTTTCGTGCGCGGGGTAGAGAAGCGGCCGAACGCCTGCGTGCGGAGGCCGACCGGAAACGGACGGAAATTCTCGCCGATGCCTATCGAGAAGCGCAGACGACGCGAGGTGAGGGCGATGCAGAAGCGGCCGCCGTTTTTGCAGCAGCCTTCGGGCAGGACGCGGAGTTCTTTTTGTTTTACCGCAGTATGAACGCGTATCGGGAGAGTTTCGGCAAACGGTCCGATGTGCTCCTGCTCGAGCCGGATTCCGCATTCTTCCGCTATTTCAAGGATCCGTATGGCAGCGACGTTGGCTCGCAAGGACGTGGTGATGCCCTATCGGCCGATCATAACGGCCGCGGCGCCTTCGCTGGAACCGATGATGCACAATGATTTGGGAAGACTTATTGGCTGCTTTTGCACTGGCGTTGGTTATGGAGGGCATCATGCCCGTCGCCAGTCCGAGCTTTTTTCGCAGACGCTTGCAACAGGTCGTGGATTTGCGCGATGGTGCCGTCCGCGCGATTGGATTGTTCTCGCTGATTGGAGGTGCCTTGTTGCTGTATTGGGTGCGCCACGCCTTTTCATGACCAACTGTGACGAGTGAATGGTTATGGTCGCGAATGATCGTTGGGTGTTGCCCGCGGGGATCGAGGAAGTATTACCCGTTCAAGCCGCTTGGTTGGAGACCAAGCGGCGGGAAATTCTGGACCTCTACCGCAGTTGGGGCTATGAACTCATTATTCCGCCCTTCATCGAGTATCTTGAGTCCCTTTTGGTCGGTTCCGGGCGTGATCTGGGATTACAGACCTTTACCCTGACCGATCAACTCACTGGGCGAACGATGGGTGTGCGTGCTGATATGACGCCGCAGGCGGCTAGGATCGATGCGCATCGCTTGGGCCGGGATGTGCCGACGCGGCTGTGTTACATGGGTACCGTGTTGCACACCTTGCCGTCAGATGTGTCGGGCTCGCGCAGTCTATTGCAAATCGGTGCCGAATTATTTGGGCATTTTGGCATTGATAGCGATCTGGAAATTTTGCAGCTCATGCTCGAAACGCTCAAAACTTGCGCTATCGAAGGGCCACATGTCGATTTGAGCCATGTCGCGATCTATCGGGAATTGGTGTCGAAAGCGGGTTTAAGCGAAGCAGACGAGCTCAAGTATTTCGATCGACTGCTCCACAAAGCGATTCCCGACGTCGAGCGTTTGGTGGCGGACTGGGGGTTGCCGACGCGAATTCAAGAAAACCTAACCGATCTGTGTCGTTTGCATGGTGAAGACGAGATTCTCGCAAAGGCGCGCGAGAAACTCGCTTGGTTGGGACCGGAAATCGACGCCGCCTTGAGTCATTTGGCGGAGTTGGCTGGGGGTATTCGGGACAGTTTTGACGACGTCGAAGTCAACTTCGACCTCGCAGAACTCAGCGGCTACCACTATCACACCGGTATGGTGTTCACGTGTTATGTCCCTAACCAAGGCCAAGAGATTGCGCGGGGTGGGCGTTACGATCACATCGGTGAGGTCTTTGGACGGGCGCGTCCTGCGACCGGATTCAGTATCAACCTCAAAGACTTGATGCGGGTCAGTGGGCAAGAACAGCTGGCGAGCGAGGCGGATGATGCTATTTTTGCGCCGTGGTCTGCGGATCCGGCGAGATCGGCGAAAATTCGGGAACTGCGTGACCGGGGTGAACGGGTGATCGTGGCGCTTAAAGGGCAAAGTGGCGATGCCAGTGCAATGGGTTGCCGGCGTATTCTGGTACCGGGACTCGATGGGTATGTCGTGCGGGAGTTGCGTGATGGGTAAGTTTGTGGTTGTGCTCGGTACCCAATGGGGTGACGAAGGGAAGGGCAAGGTTGTCGATCTGTTGACTCAAGATGTCGCGGCGGTGGTGCGTTATCAAGGTGGGCATAACGCCGGGCACACATTGGTCATTGGTGGCGAGAAAACGATTTTGCACTTGATCCCCTCGGGGGTGCTACATGCCGGGGTGGAATGTCTGATCGGCAACGGGGTTGTGTTGTCGCCGCAAGCTTTGCTCGAGGAAATGGATATGTTGGCCGCGAACGGAATCGATTTGGCGGGACGCCTGTTCGTCTCAGATGCCTGTCATTTGCTGTTGCCCTATCATGTCGCCTTGGATCAAGCGCGAGAGAAAGCGCTTGGCGATGATGCGATCGGAACAACCGGTCGGGGTATCGGCCCGGCTTACGAAGACAAGGTCGCGCGGCGTGGCGTGCGTGCCGGTGAGTTGCGTTATCCACGGAAACTGGAGGATCGGTTGCGGGAAATCCTGGATTATCAAAATTTCTTGTTGACCGATCGGTATGCTGCCGATGCCATGGATATCAACGAAGTGGTCGACTGCACCCTGGCGTTCGGTGAGCGTTTGCTTCCGCTTTTGACCGACGTGCCTGCGCGGCTGCGTACGCTGCGGCACACTGGGCAAAACGTCTTGTTCGAGGGCGCGCAAGGAACGTTACTGGATATTGATCACGGAACGTATCCGTTCGTTACGTCGTCCAACACGGTTTCGGGGAACGCCGCAACGGGTAGTGGCGTCGGACCGCGGGACTTCGATGAGGTTCTCGGTATTACCAAGGCGTACACGACACGGGTCGGGGCTGGCCCGTTTCCAACCGAATTGACAGATGCCGTCGGTCGGCAGCTTGGTGAGCGCGGTCAGGAATTTGGTGCAACCACCGGGCGGGCGCGGCGGTGTGGTTGGTTGGATGCGGCATATTTACGGCGTTCGGTCGAGTTGAATGGTGTTACGACGCTGTGCGTCACGAAATTGGATGTGCTGGATGGTATCGACCCGTTGCGGATTGGCGTAGGCTATCGCGATGGTCAAACAGAGCACGTGCGACCGCCAACCGATGCCGTTGTGATCGAACAACTCGAACCGATATACGAGGAGTTGCCCGGTTGGCACGAGCCAACGAGTGGTGTTCGTTCACTGGCTGCTCTGCCGACAGCCGCCCGTGCGTATTTGGATCGAATGGCCGAATTGGCGGGCGCTCCAGTGGAAATGGTTTCAACCGGTGCGGAA
>CAZWQC010000139.1:0-6871 GCA_964635785.1 uncultured Ectothiorhodospiraceae bacterium | reverse complement strand
CAACCATCGATCATTCCTCCCCTGGCGATTTGCCTTCCGTTTCTCCACGCCAATTGTCCGTGATGCCGTCGTTGTACCCGGCTTGCTCGCTACCACGACCTCTCGGCGGTCGTCACCTTCACCTTCGCACCAACGAGATCGATCACCCCCAAGCTCAAGAGCAAACGCAACAACGCTTCCACCCCGCCCACCGCAAACCGTTGCCTTGGGCTATGCTTGCAAGGCATCGTTTCGCAGCGGGCGACAGTCGACGTCTGCACGTTTGCCTCGACCCGACCTACTGCGAAGTTCAAGCATCACCATTTGATTTTCTAAACGCATATTGTCGTCACCAAGTGTCATGTAGAATAGACACAGGCATACTTCTCGTCAAACTCCCATCGAGGAACCTTCCTTATACAAAAACATCGCGTTGTGGTGATTGGCGCCGGCATGGGCGGGCTTGTCGCCGCGCTGAAATTGGCGCACGAGGCGTTCGAGGTCACCGTGATCGAGCGTGGTTCCCGTCCTGGGGGTAAGATGCGCGTCGTGGAGATCGGCAAGGTCTCACTCGACGCCGGACCGACCGTCCTGACCATGCGACCCATTCTCGAGAGCGTATTCGCGGAGGTTGGGGAGGAACTGAGCCAGTTCGTTACCTTAAAGCCGGCCGACATCCTGGCTCGGCACGCCTGGAACGCGGAACAGCGACTTGATCTCTATGCTGACTTAGAGCGATCGGTCGAGGCGATCGGTGATTTCGCCGGCGCCGAACAAGCCGAGCGCTTTCGCGCCTTTTGCATCCGCGCAAGCGAAATCTACCAAACACTTGAAAACACATTCATTCGCAAGCCGCTCCCAACCCGCTGGTCCTTGGTCCGCGACGCCGGCTTCACCAAGATCGCCCGGCTACGGCCCTATTCGAAGCTGTGGCAAGAACTCGGCGAATACTTCCCGAATCCGTTGTTGCGGCAACTGTTCGGCCGGTATGCAACGTATGTTGGCTCGTCGCCGTTCCTGGCACCCCCAACGTTGATGTTAGTGGCCCACGTCGAAATGGATGGCGTTTGGTTAGTCGATGGCGGCATGCATCGTATTCCCGAGGCCCTTGCCAATTTGGCGGTGCAACGTGGAGCGACGTTTCGTTTCGGTACGGCGGTCACGGAGATCGACATCCAGCGCGGCCAAGTCGCTGGCGTCCGCTTGTCGACCGGCGAGTACCTGCAAACCCCAACGGTCATCATGAACGGCGACATCGCCGCACTGGCCACTGGCCGGTTCGGGCAAGCGGCCACCCGTGCGGTCGCGCCGATCCCAACCGCCGCACGGTCCCTGTCGGCAGTCACATGGAACCTCCATGCCCGTACCGAGGGTTTTCCGCTGGCCCGACACAACGTCTTTTTCTGTAACGATTACCCTGCCGAATTCGACGATATACTTACGCATGCTCGGCTACCTGGCCAACCCACAGTCTATGTCTGCGCACAAGATCGTGGCGATGACGATGAAACCCGCATCAAGGGACCCGAGCGCCTGCTATGTTTGGTCAACGCGCCACCGCGCGGTGACATTCAACCATTTACCCCGACGGAGATTGAAGAATGCGAGGCTCAGACATTCGAGTTGCTCGACCGTTATGGTCTACACGTGAAGAAACAGCCGGCGACGACGGTTGTGACCCAGCCGACGGATTTCGATCGGCTGTTCCCCGCCACCGGGGGGGCCCTTTACGGCAGAGCATCGCATGGCTGGCAGGGGCCATTCAGTCGCCCGGGGGCGCGCAGCCGGGTGAGGGGACTCTATCTGACGGGGGGGAGCGTCCATCCAGGCCCTGGGGTACCCATGACGGCAATTTCCGGGCAAATGGCCGCGCAGGCCGTCCTGAAGGACCTCATTTCGACCACGAAGTCCCGACCAACGGTTACGCCTGGTGGTACGTCGACGCCTTGAGCGACGACGGCGATTACGGCTTCACACTCATCGCCTTCGTCGGTAGCGTCTTTTCCCCTTATTACTTCAAGGCACGGCGCATGCGGCCGACCGATCCGCGGGAACATTGCGCAATCAACATCGCGCTCTATGGCAAGAAACGCCGCTGGACCATGACCGAACGTCGGCGCAGCGAGTTGCGATTGCGCTCGGACGAGTTCCGCCTGGGCCCAAGCCGCTTGCGCTGGAACAGCGACGACACGCTCAGCATGGACTTAAGCGAGGTCGGGACGCCAACCCCCTGGCCCGTGCGTGGCGAGGTCCATCTCAAACCGCAGTACATCAACGAACGCGGTTTTCCCCTTGACGATGCCGGCCGACACAATTGGCGTCCGATCGCTCCCAACGCCAGCATCGAAGTCAAGCTCACTCAGCCCCGTTTGCATTGGAGCGGACATGCCTACTTCGATCGTAATTGGGGCGCGGAACCCTTGGAAACCGGGTTTATAAGTTGGGACTGGTCTCGGGCGGCCGTCGGCAAGGATACGGTGATTCTCTACGACATGGTTCGCCGTGATCGGTCAACCCATGTCATCGGTTTGCGGTTTGACGAGCACGGGCATCTCAACCACTTCACGCCACCTGAACCCGTCGCATTATCGCGCAGTCCCTGGTGGCGAATGCCGCGGGCAACGTCGTCCGATCCAGGGTTTTCGCCCAGCGTCATCAAAACCCTCGAGGACACACCGTTTTATGTTCGCTCCGTGGTCGCCACACAGGTTGAATACCAATGCTTACGCGCAGTCCATGAAAGTCTGTCACTAGACCGATTCCGCTCTGCATGGGTACAACGGTTGCTCCCCTACCGCATGCCACACCGCTAACCGCTCGGCTCGGCCCCTAATCCGGAATCAACCGTATACACAACCGCATAAAGGATAGATAATCGTGCCAGGGCCTTCACCAACAATGCGGTGCCGGCGCGATTCCATCTCGCGCTGCAGTAACAGCCGGACTGCAAGCCCTAATACCTGATGCCGCGCAACACCCGACCGACAACGGTCGGGTGAATCATCTGATTTAACGAACTCTTGATCATTAAATTGCAATCACTGCCACCGTGACTCCACCATACCGCCCGGACGAGCCTACACTGCCAGAACCCGCGAGACGGCCTACCGAGGCTGCCCCGTCGAGTGCGGATCTTGGCACATTATCAAGCACCGCAATCTTGGAAGTCCTGCAGGCATTGCAGTCACGACAGCATGCCCTCGAACAGGAGAACGCCCAGCTACGGGCTGAACACGCCGCGATCACCGCCGAAAAGGAGCGGCTGCATCACATTCTCGACGACATCCCGGTGATGATCACGCGCTACGATCCCACGCCCCGCGTTCTCTTTATCAACAAGGAGTTCACCCGGGTGCTTGGCTGGTCCAATGATGACATCAAGGACAAGGATCTCATGAGCTTGATCTTTCCCGATCCGAGGTATCGGCAGTCCGTGTGCGAGTACATGCAAGCAGCGACCAATGAATGGCGCGAATTTCGGTTGCTCACCCAGTTCGGCCACCGTATCGACACGCAATGGTGCAATCTACGCCTGCCCGACAGCACTCAAATCGGTATCGGTCTGGACATCACCGCACAACGTCGCGCAGAACAGGTCGCACGCGACATACTCGATAAGACCAAGATTCAGCTATGGGCTTTCGATGGCCAACTCTACAATTACATCAACGCGGAATGCCGCCGGTTTATTGGGCTCGATCCCACGCTACCCTTAACGATCGAACGTTGGACCGAATTGGTCCATCCGGATGACCTCGAAACGACCACCCGCATTTGGCTTGAAAACTGGGAGAACAAAACCGAACACGACAACTTCTTTCGGTTACGGCGCTACGACGGCGAGTACCGGCACTTTTTCTGCCACGCTGTGCCAATTTTCGACCCCGACGGCGAATTCGTGCACTTCCAGGGCTTCAACGTCGATATCACCGAACTCAAGCAAACCCAAGCCGCACTGGCTCAGGCAAACATTCGCCTGGAACGATCCACTGCCGCCGCGCAACGCCTCGCCGCTGAGGCTCAACGGGCCAGTCAAACCAAGAGCCGATTTCTCGCCAGCATCAGTCACGAGTTCCGCACACCCATGAACGCCGTTATCGGTATGGCCAATTTGCTGCTCGACACAAGCCTAACCGATGAACAGCATCATTATGCGGCCACTATTCGTACCAGCAGTGAGGCTTTGCTTAGCCTGATCAATGACCTGTTGGATCTCGCCAAGATCGAGGCCGGTCAGCTTCGTCTCGATCCGGTCGAATTCGATTTGGTCGATTTTTTGCACAACCTCGCCGATGTCGTGGCTCAACCGGCACACGCGAAAGGACTCGAACTGATCTGCGATGTTGCGCCCGAGCTGCCCGCACGGGTCATTGGCGACCCCAACCGATTACGCCAGATTCTGATGAACTTACTCGGTAACGCGATCAAATTCACCCACACCGGGGAAATCGTGCTCCGTGCTGCACCCGCAGCAACCGAGTCCGAACCGCACCGCGTTCGCCTAACCGTTCGCGACACCGGGATTGGAATTCCCGCCGATCAAATCGACCGGCTTTTTCAACCATTTTCGCAACTCGATGTCGGGATCACCCGGCAGTTTGGTGGCACCGGATTGGGACTTGCCATCGCCAAGCAATTGACCGAGCTCATGCAAGGGCGCATCGGCGTCGACAACGCCAGCCCTTGCGGAAGTCTGTTTTATTTGGAACTGCCGCTGACGATCGCCTCGCCGGCTGACCCAAGCCGCGAAGGCTTGCCCAAAACCATGCACGGCACGCCTGCCATTTTCATCGAAGACAACACGACACTGCGCCAACTGATCGCGGACCATCTCACCCGCTGGGGATTGCGCACGACCGTCGCACCGACGGCAAGCGAGGGTCTACAGGCCATCGACCGGGCAGAACAGGACAACGATCCGTATCGCTTTGTCATCCTCGACACCACGCTCGCCGACATCAATCCGTATACCTTCACACAGCACCTCCTCGCTCGATTGCCCCAAAGCGAACGTCACATCATCTTGCTAAAAGCGCTCGGTACACCCCGGACCCACTCGGCTTTACCCGATTGCGCCAATGTTGCTTACCTCAACAAGCCGATCAAGCTCCCTGAGCTGCTAAAACTCCTCACCAAACTCGGCACTACCGTGACCCCGACAGTGACCTCGACACCATCGACCAGAACCAACGAATTCAATGAGTTACGTACCAACCTGGCACTCAGGCGCGCACGCATTCTCGTGGCAGACGACAGCGCCACCAATCGGCGCGTAGCATTCGGTCTGCTGACCAAGCTGGGAATGACAGTGGCTACCGTC
Source organism: uncultured Ectothiorhodospiraceae bacterium (assembly GCA_964635785.1). GTDB lineage: Bacteria > Pseudomonadota > Gammaproteobacteria > CAYFSA01 > CAYFSA01 > CAYFSA01. The sequence goes on along the minus strand of CAZWQC010000139.1, from coordinate 1,572 downwards.
CACAATGGCCAAGAGGCGATTGCGGCCCTAACCGACACCACCTTTGACCTCGTACTAATGGATCTGCAAATGCCGATCATGGATGGATTGCAAGCATCCGAAATCATCCGCGATCAAAGCTCTCTGGTTCTCAACCATGACATCCCCGTCATTGCGCTGACCGCTCATGCCATGGAAGAACACCGCGATCACTGCCTGACTGCCGGAATGAACGATTTCCTGGCCAAACCGATCGACCTGCGCACCTTGGCCAATCTCCTTAAAAAGTGGTTGACCGACGTACCGGTCGGTCAACCGAATGCATCTTACCCGGCGGCGAACTCCAAGCAACCGAACCGCGACGATCCCACCATTTGGGACCGCGCCTCACTGTCAAAGCGCCTGATGCACGACCAGGAACTGACCCAAGCGATCGTCGCCGAGTTTCTCGATGACCTTCCCGAACAGCTGGCCAATCTCAAGGCATCCATTGCGGCAGGCGACCTCGTCGCAGCCCGACAACAGGCACATCGAGTCAAGGGCAGCGTTGCGAACATAAACGCAGAAACCATGCGCCGCATCGCCCAAGCCATCGAAGAAGCGGCAAAACGTGACGATCATGCCGCCCTGGCAAACCAAATAGCCGAGCTTGAAGCCAGTTTCTGTGTCTTGAAAACCGTGATGCACCAGCACGACGACAGCAAGTAGCCTGTTACGTCGCAGCCCATGCAACATCATCTTCTCGGCGAACGACTCACCCAACCAAGCAACCCGCCAAACAACCCGGCTTGCGCTGCCGGTACCAGCCAAGCCGAACTCACTGCGCCAACAAGCACCGCACTGACCATGATCAACATTGCCCCAAGCAAACCAGCACCTAGCCCGGCCATGAACCAACGCAGATGGCGCCCTTCGATGCGCTCGATCAAAGACCAAATACCCAAGTGCTCTGCTAAACGCTGACCCGCCGTCGGGAACAATGCGGAAAGCACCACAACCAACGCAACCACGGAGACGACGAAATACATTGTCATAACCAAAATACTCCGATTGAACGCAACGCACTACCCAACGACAAGGCGCACTCGCCGATTCCAGCCCTTTGTGCATGTCGGACGTAAAAACATGATGGCCACCCTCGTTTGACCAGAGACGAGCGCCGCGTTCCATTCCGCGTCGGCGACTATCCTCGCGACGAACCGACCTATACAGCCAATACTACGACCGAAACCTCTGGTTACGATCGATCGACCGGAATAACATAAGGGCATTGGCTCCCTCGATGAACCACCAACTGAACGGTCAAACGCCAGCATGGATCCATCGCCCTCCGGTCATCCAATCGGCGAACCAACGCTGGCGCCATTGTCTAGGTTGCCAACTCGACGATCCGGTCGGCCGAGTTCGGTTGAGTCGAACTCCGTCCAGCGGGAACCGGCAATGACTTAAATCCGATGACCGGCGTCACACCACGACAACGATGGCGTTCTCGCACCGCGACGCGTGCGCCGGCCGCAAATCTCGGTACATTCGGTTCGAGTGGATGCCGACGATGGTCGTCATTTTTCTACCTAGCCAAAGTAGACACCATGA
>CAZWQC010000138.1:0-6900 GCA_964635785.1 uncultured Ectothiorhodospiraceae bacterium | reverse complement strand
CCGGTTGGGGCGCGGTGGTGAGTTTCATTCTCGCCATCAGCCCGGACCGTGAACTCCGAGGAATGCTGTTTTGGTTGATGGGCGACTTAAGTCAGGCGAGCGGACCTTGGAGTACAGGACTCATTCTCATTGGCGCAACCGGTTGCTGTCTCCTCTTGGCGCGACCTTTGAACCTACTGGCGCGCGGTGAATTGCAGGCGGCCGCGCTTGGCGTTGCCGTCGCCCCTTTGCGCATTGCCATCTATGTCCTCGCTTCGCTGCTCACTGCCTCGGCCGTCAGCTTAGCAGGCAGCGTCGGTTTTGTCGGACTGGTTGTCCCCCATCTCGTGCGCCTGATCTGCGGCAGCGATCATCGCATCGTACTCCCGGCCACCGTCCTCGCCGGCGGCAGTCTATTGACCTTGGCCGATACCGTCGCTCGTCTCGCTCTCGCCCCCATTCAACTCCCGGTCGGTGTGATCACCGCACTTATCGGAGTACCACTTTTCCTTTACCTGCTGCATCAAGAACATCGGCCGCGACGGGAGGTAGGCTAGCGCATGTTGGCAACAGTCGATGTAGAGGTTGGCATTGGCTCGATCACGGTGTGCCGGGGACTCAACCTCCGTCTCGAACCCGGCCGAATCATCGGCGTTCTTGGCCGCAACGGCATCGGCAAGACCACGCTACTCCTGAGCTTGGCGGGACTGTTCCCGGTTCGTCGCGGCCACGTATTGCTCGCCGGTCAACCGTTACGAACCCTTCCCCGCAGAAACATCGCCCAACGGGTTGGTATCCTGTTTCAAAGCACCGATGACCCCTTTCCCAGCACAGTCTTCGAGACCGTCCTAACCGGTCGCCATCCCCATGTGCCCACCTGGCAGGGCGAAACCGCCCGCGACCGGCACATCGCGGAGAGTTCTCTCGCTGCCGTCGGTCTCGTCGACTTAAGGGCGCGATCGACCCATACCCTATCCGGCGGAGAACGCCGTCGCCTCGCTTTCGCGACCCTGCTGACCCAACAACCCGCCTGTTATTTACTGGATGAACCAACCAATCATTTGGATCTGCACCATCAGATCGCGTTACTCGATTACCTCAAGAACGACGTCAGAACGCATCGACGCAGTGCCATCATGGTGTTGCACGACATCAACCTCGCCGCACGCTATTGCGACGACATCCTGATGCTATTTGGCGAGGGCATTCACATTCAAGGCAAAGCCCAGACCATGCTGACTCCCCCACGATTACATCGTCTTTACGGCCATCCGATCATCGCACTGCAGAATGGCCAAACACGCGCTTTTCTGCCCGGATAATGGGTCAACTGATCGTCCCTGGTGCCGGTCTCCATCGCTTGATACGTTCGCCCCCCCTTCCCGCGCAGGGAGGGACGCGAGACCATCTTCTGCGAAAGCTTCGGCAACAATTCATATCGACTCACGTGGGGACTTTGCATCGAACGTCCCCATCTTTTCCCCCGACCTGAGCGGCCACAACCGATCGTCCGTTGCCACCATCCATTGCATACCACCTCCCCTTGGTTTACGTTCCACAACACCGGCTCAAGATCCGACGGGGTGAGATCGTGGGCGGTTGTGTTACCCTCCCGTTTTCTCCTTAGCACGTTGTCTACCGCATGACCGCAGCCCTAGCCGTTTACAATCTTCGCAAGACGTACAGAAATGGGTTCGAAGCATTGAAAGGGATCAACCTTGAAGTCGAACCCGGGGATTTTTTTGCCCTGCTTGGGCCCAATGGTGCCGGCAAAACCACCTTGATTGGTATTGTCAGCACGTTGGTGCGACGCAGCGCTGGAAGCGCCGAAATCTTCGGTCACGATATCGACACCGAACCCGCAATCGCCAAGCGGTTACTCGGTGTCATGCCGCAAGAAATCAACTTCAGTTTGTTCGAGCGCGTCGACCAAATCGTTGTCAACCAAGCCGGCTTTTACGGCATTCCGCGTCGTATCGCGCGCCGTCGGGCCGAATCCTATCTGCGCCAGCTTGGCCTGTGGGAAAAACGGGACCAGCAGTCCCGCCAACTATCCGGTGGCATGAAACGCCGGCTCATGATCGCCCGAGCCTTGATCCATCAACCCAAATTATTGATTTTGGACGAACCGACCGCCGGCGTCGATATCGAGTTACGCCGGTCGATGTGGGACTTTTTGCGCGAGATCAATGCCGCGGGCACGACCATCATCCTAACGACCCATTATCTCGAAGAAGCGGAAAGCCTCTGTCGCAACATCGCCATCATCAATGCCGGACATTTGGTGACCCACACCAGCATGAAAGGATTATTGGCCCAATTGCGGCACGAGCATTTTGTTCTCGATGTCCACAATCTGCCGGCTGAATTGCCGTCCATCGACGGGCACACGCTACGCCGAATCGACGACAATACGCTTGAGATCGAAGTCGCCAAAGAACGCGGCTTGAACACGATCTTCACCGCGCTGTCCGCACACGGGATCGAGGTCCTTTCGATGCGCAACAAAGCCAATCGCCTCGAACAACTGTTTATGAACTTAGTCAACCATTCCCAAACCGGAGCCAAGCACTGATGCAAACCGAATGGCTGCCCCCAGCCGACATCCAGCGCGCCCCCACCTGGCACAACCGTCATGTCGCGTTGATGACCATCGTTGCCAAAGAGATCAATCGCTTCACGCGAATTTGGACGCAAACCATCGTGCCGCCGGTCATTACCATTAGCTTGTACTTCGTCGTTTTCGGTAACTTAATCGGCCCTCGCATCGGTGAAATGTCCGGCCACCGCTACATCGACTACATCGTCCCTGGGTTGATCATGATGTCGGTCATCACCAACTCGTATTCCAACGTGGTGTCGTCGTTCTTTAGCTCCAAATTTCAACGGCACATCGAGGAAATGCTGGTCTCTCCGATTCCCCATTACATCATTGTGCTCGGTTACATTGCCGGCGGGATCGGGCGGGGGCTGGCTGTCGGCGCATTGGTCACAGTGGTGTCGCTGCTATTTGCCAACCTACAAATCCACAGTCTTTGGGTCATCGTCAGCGTCGTCATGTTGACTTCTATGTTGTTTTCTTTAGGCGGCCTGATCAATGGCATTTTCGCCAAAAGTTTTGACGACATCTCCATTGTCCCCACATTTGTCCTCACCCCATTGATTTATCTTGGCGGCGTGTTCTATTCCATCGACCTGCTACCGCCGCTCTGGCAAAAGTTCTCCCTGCTCAATCCGATTTTGTACATGATCAACGCCTTCCGCTACGGTATTTTGGGCCAATCCGACATCGGCTTGGGCTACTCTTATCTCATCATCATCGCCTTCGTCGCGGGCTTGTTCATGCTCAGTCTATTCCTGTTGCAACGCGGCTACGGCATTCGTCATTAAGGAATATCGACAAAGTCAGCGACGCGCCCAGCTGGCAAGAACGGGTATTTGGTCTCGAGCGGCGCCCCGGTCGCAACAAGTTCGTTCAATCTGGCTATACAAATAGGCGTTGTCGAGTTGACTCGCTCACCATCGGCATGACCGCCCATTTGACTGCCGCTGAAATCGCTCCCATGCATCAGCGCGCCCGACAAGGCGCTTGCTATCAATCATTTCACCCGTGCTTGCGTCTTTATCAACTGCAAGGGATAAGGACGCAAGCACGGATGCGGCGCAAACTTTCACAACACTTGATACCTTACGGCTAGTCGCGTTTTCCTACGATTGCAATCACCCTTGGGCTTGTCACGATTCTCTAATACAGCATCTTGTAAAATAATAAATTACTGTTTTAAAACAAAAATTGGACAAGTAACAGAACTGCCATGTAGTATTGCGTTACGTTCTTTAACTGTCGTTTGAGGGGATACATCATGTTTGGTCAATTCCGTTGGCCGTTTCGCTCATTGTGCATTGTCATGCTCTGCGTTTGGTCGTTGCAGGCGCAGGCCACTAACGGCTATTTCAACCATGGCTACGGAACCAAGTGCAAAGGTATGGCCGGCGCGACCACTGCCGTGGCGCTATGCTCCCTGTCCGCATCGAACAACCCGGCGAGCATGCTCGACATCGGTAATCGTTCCGATGTCGGCTTATCCTTTTTCAGCCCGGACCGAGGCTTTACGGCCAACCAAATCCCGGGCGTTCCAGCCGAGATGAACCCGATTCCTGCGGGTTCGTTCGACAGCGAAAACAACTTGTTTTACATTCCACACTTCGGCTGGAACAAGCGCATTTCGCCGGACCGTTCGATCGGCATCAGTATCGGCGCCAATGGTGGCATGAACACCGAATACAACACCCCAGTGTTCGCCAACTTCGCCCGTGATCGCAGCACCGGCCAACTCCCCCCGGAAGAGTCCGGCTACCGCGCCTCGGCACCGACCGGGATCGACTTACAACAGTTGTTTGTCGGCTTGACCTTGACCCAACGCATTGCCAACCGCCATGCCATTGGTATTACCCCAATCTTAATGTACCAACGCTTCCAGGCGAAAGGACTCGAGCCGTTCAAAGCCGTCTCTGCCCACCCCGATGACGTGACCAACAATGGCCAAGCCGATTCGGTCGGTACCGGCGTGCGCATTGGGTGGCTGAGTCACCTGACCGATACCTTCAGCTTCGGGGTTTCCTACCAAACCCGCATTTTCGCCCAACCGTTCAAGAGCTATCGAGGCTTGTTCGCGGACAACGGTGACTTCGATTTACCACCCATCGTCAACGCCGGAATCGCGGCAAAGCCGATCCCGGGGGTAACGCTGAGTTTCGACGCGCAATACATCTTCTACAGCCACATCGACGCCGTCAACAATCCCAACAACATCCCATTGAATCCCCAGCTAGGCCCGTTGCTTGGCGAGAACGACGGCCCGGGTTTTGGTTGGCAGGACATGACGATCTATAAATTCGGAACGCAATGGGAAATCAACGACCGCGTCTCGGTGCGAGCCGGGTACAGCCACGCTAACCAGGTTGTGCCGAACGAACAAGCGCTGCTCAATATCCTCGCACCCGCTGTCGTCAAGGATCACTACACAGCCGGTTTCAGTCTACTCGTCACGCCGCGTGACGAATTCAACTTTGCATTTATGTTTGCACCCAACGTAAAAGTCAGCGGCACCAATCCCAACACCGTCGTACCCGATGGACAAGGCGGCTTCATCGAACAAACCGGTCACATTGAGATGTCCCAAATGGACTTCGAAATCAGCTGGGGACGGCGGTTCTAAGATGGGGACGGCGGTTCTAAGACCGGTGTGAATACTTGGGCGCCGCTGGCCGCTTTGTGCGATGAACACAATCGTCATGACGCCGATTGGCCATCCAAGCGCTGCCCTAGATACCGACTCGCCCGGCTCGGCCGGGCGGATCCGGCGGCAGCACGCCAGAGGAAGGCAACGCCCGGTTTCCTTGCCGGACCAGGCTAACTCGCTGGCTAGACTCGGGGAAACCTCCGAGTGCGAATTAGGACACCAAGCCAACCGGCGCGCCGATCAATACCGACGCGTCGGTATCGACCGCGAGCAACTGCGTCGTCGAGATGCCTCCCGGACGCACCCGCCATCCCTCGCTCGCGGTCTTGCCAAGCGCTGGCACCTGACACTGTACCCGCAAATAATGCGGGGTATAACCTTGCAACGTTTGTCCGACATTGACGTCGCGAATCTGCCCTTCCCACAGCACCGGCTCAACGCGGCCGACATGTCCGGCCATGGCTTTGCGCTGCAGCACCCCCGCCAACGCGACGAGTTCTTCGACCCGCTCGCGCTTGACCTTTGCGGCGACGACCTCCGGTAGGTTCGCCGCTTTCGTCCCCGGCCGTGGCGAAAAAGGAAACACATGCACATGACCGAACGCCATGGCCGCTACGAAATCGAGCGTGTGCCGCCACCTCGCCTCAGTCTCGCCAGGGAAACCGACGATCACGTCCGTGGTGATATTGAGATCGGGAACAACCGCCCGCGCACGACCCACCAGCGCAGCAAAATCGGCCGTCAAACCGCGTCGCCCCATCCGCTTGAGCAACGTATCACTACCGCTTTGCAGCGGCAGATGCACATGCGGTTGCAAGCGCGGATCGCGGAATAGCTCGAGGAGCTCTTGAGACAAATCCCATGGCTCCAGCGAGGCCATCCGCAATCTCGGCAGATCGGTCTTGGTGAGAATCGTCCGGATCAATGCCGCCAGATTGGTACCAAGATCGCGACCATAGCCACCCACATGGACCCCGGTCAGGGTGACTTCTTGCACCCCACTCGCTCGCTCAGCCACAACGTCCGCCAGTATTTCCGCCGGTGCGCGGCTACGCTCTTCGCCGCGAGCCAAGGTCACGACACAGAAAGCACAGCGCCAACGGCAACCGTCCTGGATCTTGATGAACGCACGTTGCCGCCCACGTTGCAGTAGGCTCGACGGTTCCCGAACCAGCGGCAGTGACCTGTCGCAGCCGCGCATCGCTTCGATAACCAGATTATCCTTGCGTGCATTGGGTACCACGACATCGGCACCGAGCGTCAACATGGCCTGCTCACCCTGCAAACTGGCCTGGCAACCGCTCACCACTAACCGGGCCGCCGGATTGGCGCGCCGCAGTGATCTCAATAAATGCCGCGATTTGCGTTCAGCGATTGCGGTCACCGCACAGGTATTGAGCACGATCACATCGGCCTGCTCGGCACAATCGCTCAAGGCCACACCGTATGCACCGAACCCGCGCGCCCATTGTTCGATTTCCGCCTCATTCAACCGGCAGCCCAAAGTCCGCAGATAAACCGTCGCTCCCTCCGCTGCGAACCGGGCGAGGGACGTCACCGGCGGCCTCCTCACCGCGCCACCTCGGCGCGACGACCGCGTAACCTCACACGCAAGGCGTCTCGCTTACTTTCCAGGCGCTGCTGCACGATCAAGGGCAAATTCGGCACCGCCAGAGCC
>CAZWQC010000137.1:0-6934 GCA_964635785.1 uncultured Ectothiorhodospiraceae bacterium | reverse complement strand
AGCCGGGACAGTGCGGTGGAAGAAATTGGCGTGCTCGGCAACGTCTCGATCTATACCGAGCAAACCCAACGCACGCTCAATATTCCCCTTCGCGATCGCAATGTCCCACCTGGCGCGTGGCTACGTATCGCCTATGAAGGTGCGCAAGAATACGCTGGCGTCGTCTGGGACGAAAAGATCGTTCAAGTCAGATAACCGTTGGCAGGTACTAAACAATTTCAAAGTAGCACAAGATACGTTAGCCAAAAGAGCCCCACTCCGCGGGGCTCTTAACGACAGACTGCTTTGCTTTACTGACGACGGATGGGTCACAGATCGGCAAAGCCCCATGGTAGCGGCTTTGCCGAGGTGTAGGCTCGGTCGGCTCAGTAATTGACGGTCAGCTGATAGTCACCCCGATACTCACCGGCATAATAGGGTTTCTCTGTTTGTTCGGTTGTTAACGTCGCACCCACACGAATCTCGAGATTACCGTACTGGTCGGTTCGTCCCCCAGTGGCTGGCAGCGTCATGAAATCCTCGACGATAAACCGGGCCGACGCCAAACCCTGAGTACTATGGCTCAGATAAACCGTCGTGGGTTGGGTCACATCGATTGTCAGATCGTAGAACGCCGCAGCGCCGATGACTTCAACCAACGCCGGCGATGCGGAACCGATCGAGCGGATTTTGGCTGTCCCGGCATCGCTGGAGGTTTTCCGTCCGTCCGGCCCGAGGACCAAGCTTGCCATCTCGCCGGGAGTATTCGAAGCCTTCGCGCTGACCGGCCCGAAATCAAGCGACGAGGTCTCGACGAGCTGAATCGCGGTACGAAGTTCGACCGCCACCAGAACCGATTCAGCGACAGTCAGGTAACGCCCATCATCGGCCGACCAGTATTCGATCCCGAGTGTTACGTCAGCCGCATACGGGGCATCGACCGAGTAAACGGACCCAGAACCCGTGGTTTTCAGGCTCGCGCCAACGGGCAATAGCGCCCCCCCGAGTGCATCAGTGGTGATTGAAGGCGTCTTAAATTCCGCAACGATGAGCGGTTCCGCAGTTCCGCTCGGCAGTAACGTGGCAGGCTCCCCCCAGGTAAACGATAGTGCCGTATTGGGGGGAAACCCCGACAGTTGATACAACCCCCGCCGGGCCGATTCGATGGGAATCATGGCACCGCTGATCTGCACCCCGGCGCCGGAATACGGCAGCAACAGCGTCGAGACGATGTCGTTGCGAGGGATGGCCAGAACACCGAAATCCATTAGCTCGATCTCGACGAGTTCCACCGAGTTTACTAACCGAGCCGTCGCAGATAAACAGAGGCCGACGGTCGCAACCCATCGCCCAATTGACCGCCGACTTGTTCGCTGCGTCGCTTGCCTTGCCTTCTTGTACTTCATTGACATTAAAAACCGACAGTCGCTTGGTGATCACGCGAAAGTCTGAAAAATCGCCTTATTTGCTCGATCAGTCTACCAAAATCCGGCATCGATATTAAAATCACCGGTGTATGTTCCATCCGCGTGAGTTCCTCCGCCTACTCCTTTGATGGTTGCACCAAAGTTTACCGTCAGAACCCCTGCGCCAGAGGTCAGAAACTGGCAGACTCCTGACCCGCCAGTAGCGAGGTTAGTATCACAAGCTAGCTTGGCTGCTGTTGAACCGGCAAATGTACCGGCTGGGAGTGTGGTCGGGACAGTCAAGTCCTGAACCGTTAAGGGATCATTGCCCGGCGGGGCTGTGGAATTCGTTAGATCAAAACCAGTATTGAACTCGGCAAAAGTCAATTGAACTTGGACGAACTGAGCCACGCCCGCATCGACCGAAAACTGTGCCGCCACGGGCGTTCCTATTTGCACTATACTACCATCATCTGCACCCTGATCGGTCCATACGCCAGACGGACTCAGATCTCCTTCAACAGTCGAACCCGTCGTTCCGGTAATAATCACGAGATTACCGAAATCAAGCGCCTGGACCTCTGTCACGGCTAGAGCACTGGACACTTGAGCTGTTGCGGTAAAGGTCTCCGCCACCGCATCGTTGGTACTCAGCCCCGCCATTCCCACCGCGAGACCAATACCAAGTACGCGATATCGGCGCGACCGACTAAGTAGAATTTCAAACGAGTTTCTCATTTCTTACCCTCAAATCACCGATTAAAAGCGTTCAACCGATTATTCTCCGAAAAGTTTCCATCACCTTCGCACGGCAGCCTTGCCTGTGCCTAGAACACGGAAGAACAAACAACGAGGCACAACCGACGAACCATTCCGTGCTACTTTGGTTAGCGGCAAACTCTTCGTTCACTTTAGCGTGTATCGCGATTGCCATTCGCCCTTGCTTGCCTTTTTCGCTTACAGCATCGGCCGGCACGACTCGGTGGTCAGTCCCACCGAATCGCGACGAACCCACCGAGATCGACGAGTCAGCAGCAGCGATCCGATAAAGCGGTCGAGTTGCCCGGGTGTGCCGTCGCTCAAAGAGAAGGGCAAGCAATCATCATGCCAAGTAGCTGCAGTCCGGGGCAATCAGTTCAAACCAAAACCGACCGTTAACTACCCGCGTCACTCATGCCGTTTTGTCCCGGCGCACACGGTTGCATGCAGCCGCTGCAACCGATTGCCGTCGGCAAGGTTTGTCCATCGAGAATCGCATCTCACTCGTGATACAGTACCGGTAAGACAAATTAAGCAGGATGAGACACCCATCATGACGCATACTGTCGCTGCCGTGTCCTTGCGAGCATTTCAATGGCTCATGATACTCATGGTATTCGGGACAACCGTTGGGTTGTATGCAGGCGCACTCGACAGCCCCTTCACCCTGGACGACCTAGGCAACCTAGCCGGTCTAATGCAATTGCCCGAAAGGCCGCAACTGATTGAGCTGATGAACTATGTCATTCGGGACAATCAACCCAGCCGCCCTATTGCGCTCGGCACGTTTGCGATCGACTTCTGGTTCTACGGACGCGATCCTTGGGGATACCACCTGAGCAATCTCGTGGTCCACTTGCTCAACGGCGTTCTGTTTGTCACCTTGGCGTATCGTCTCCTACGGCTAACGGACGATGAGCTGCCCCCGCGGTTGTTCCTCATCGCACTTCTGGGCACCGCATTATGGCTTGTGCATCCGCTCAACGCGTCCACCGTGCTCTATGTGGTACAGCGGATGGCGCAGCTCGGCACCCTGTTCGTTCTCGTCGGCCTGCATGTCTACCTCGCGGCACGAATCGCTTGGTACCGTGGTCATCGGTACGGTGCGCTGGCGACGATTGCCGCTTTACCGCTGTTTGCTGTCATCGGCGTTTTTGCCAAAGAGAATGCGGTATTGCTACCGCTTCTCGCTGGCGTACTGGAAATCACTTGGCTGAGCCGTCGCTTCCCCTTGCCGACCTCGGCAAGCGTCTGGCTGTACCGTGCGGTCTTGATCAGCCCCATCGTGCTGATCATGATGTACGGGGTTTTCTACCTTACGAGCTATCTTGACTATCGGCCGGAGTTTACACTCGAACAGCGCTTGCTCTCTCAAGGAAGGGTAATATGGGATTATATCGGTCAAATGCTCTTGCCACGGCCATGGCTGATGGGATTAGCCCATGACGACTTCCGGCTTTCCACGGATTTCTTTACGCCGATCACGACCTTACCTGCGCTTGTTGGCATAACCGGCTTGCTCGCACTGGCCGCATTGTTGCGCCGTCATCATCCCTGGATCAGTTTTGCCATCCTTTGGTTTTTTGCGGCTCATGGGTTGGAAAGCACGCTCATGCCACTTGAGCTTTATTTCGAGCATCGCAACTATTTGGCGATGTTCGGCCCGATGCTGACCATCGCGTACTACACCGTTGGTCGCGAACGGCAACCGCTGTTACCACGAGCACTGCTGGGTGGTGCCGTTTGTCTCCTGATTGTCGGCATGGGCGTCTATAACGCGCGACTATGGGCCGATCCGCCACGGCTTGGCGAAGTATGGGCCGAACATCACCCGGATTCTTTGCGCGCACATCAATTTGCCGCACAGCGCTGGGTTGAGGCAAACCGAGGGGACCGGGCGCTGGAATATCTCGATCGTTTGGAAGCACTGCAGCCGAACAACGTCTGCCAGAGCCTCGCTCGGCTCCATCTTCATTGCCGTTTTAGCTGGTTCGGCGTCCCGCAAAACGTTTACGACAACGCAGTAGACGTCGCTCGCAACGGTACCGCATGCGGGTCAACCATCACCTACATCCACAATCTCACGCTGCGAGTCGTTCAACAAGGCTGCGGGATACTCGATCGCGCGCATCTCATTGAACTGATGGCCAATCTTGCCGAAAATCCTCGGATCGGTACGGCTAATCGCGCCTACGCCTTTGACTCGATCGCCCGCTGCCACGGTAAAACCGCGGCTGCACGCTTGCCTTTACGACAATCCATCGCACTTGAACCGACCATTGATCGGTATCTTTGGATCGCAAAAGCCGAGGCGCTTGCCGGCGAAGCTGACCGCGCCCAGCAAGCATTGACCCGTGCCGAAAGCATGATCGGTAGCGATTGGCTCACACGGAAGGCACGCCAAGCAGACTTGCGCGCGGCCGAGGAAAATGTGCGTGCCCTGTTGAAATAACCGTCGGAGTCTGCCTGGACGCCGACGGTCGATTGAAATCGACCCTACATTGTACCCTCAAACTTGACTTTATAGGCCTGTCGCCAGTGGTGCAGCAACGGCTCAGTATATCCGGATGGTTGTTCCCGGCCTTTGAAAATCAGGTCTGAGGCCGCCACAAAGGCAAGCGAGTCATTCAGGCTAGGGCTCATCGGCTGATAGGCTGGGTCACGGGCATTTTGTTTATCAACGATTTCGGCCATGTGCGCAAGCGTGGTGCGGACTTGCTCGGGGCTGACGATACCGTGATGCAGCCAGTTGGCAATATGTTGACTGGATATACGCAGAGTGGCCCGGTCTTCCATCAAGCCAACATTGTGGATATCCGGGACTTTAGAACAACCAATACCCTGTTCAATCCAGCGCACGACATAACCGAGGATCCCTTGGCAATTATTGTTGAGCTCTTGCTGAATCGCTTCGGGAGACCAGGTGGGCGTGGGTTCCACCGGAATGGTCAGGAGGTCGTCGAGTAAATCCGCGGGCGGGTTTTTGGTCAATTCGGCTTGGGTGGCGGCAACATCCACTTGATGATAGTGCAATACATGCAAGGTCGCAGCCGCGACTTCGTCGTCGACGTTTTCGGTTTGTGCCTGCACGTAATTGGTCTTTCCTACCAGGTAACCGATGGTTTCTAAAAACTGGCGATAGGCCGTTCGATCCTGAACGGGACCTGGATGGTCGCGATGCCATTGATCCAGTTCTTTTTGCAGACGCTCGCGCTCGGCCAACAGGGCTCGATTCGGCGGGCTCAGATCGTGGATCAAGGCGTCGACGCCTTGCCAAAACCGATCAGCGTCGAAGCCGAGACCCGGCAAGACCTCATGGTTGATAAACTCGTCTAATACGGCGGCTATCCGTAGGCGATGGCGTTGAATGCGCTGATCAGTCATGACAATACCTCGGTTCAGCAATGGTAAGACAAAGGGATTATTGGTCACAAAAGTATCTGGTTCCCCGGGAGAGTTAGGTAGGTTCCTTAACTCATAGGATTTTTTAACAAAGTGTTGAACAGAATTCGAGTTGAATCGAACAAGCACTTTGATTCAAAGCTCTATTCCACTACCTACCATAGCAGGTTACACTTTCTTGGTTGCGGAAACCGACCCCCGTTACGCCAAGGGAACGATTCAATCCAGACCTATTCTTGCTTGTGGGTCGTGGTGGACCATGACTTATGGAACATACAAATGCTTACTCGTCAACTTGACCCACCGCTCCCCTATCACGGCATGCCAGTCAGCGAGGCGGATTATTGGCGTGATTACTACGACGGCAACCAGCCCACCTTCGAGTGGAACAACGGTCGCTTGGAGGAGAAAGGCGTGTCCGATTGGGAGACGGCGAAGCTGTTTTTCTGGTTTTTTCAACTGTTGAGTGCCTATCTCCAAACCCATCCCAGTGCCGATTTGGTCATGCTCGAGATGGGATTCTCGGTTCAATTGCCCGGTAAGAAAGTCATCCGCCGTCCAGACATCGGGTTAGTGCACCGCGACAATCCCATTGCGCTTAAAGATCGAGACCGCAGTTACCAGGGCATCTATGACCTGTGTTTGGAAGGACTCTCCGACAGCAGCAAGGCGATCAGGGAAAACGATACCCTGGTCAAGCCCAAGGAATACGCCAAAGCGGGCGTCAAAGAATACTTTATTCTTTACCACAAGCTCGACGAATGCATGTTTTATCGGTTAACCCGGCACGGCGTATATGTACCGATACAACCGGGCCGAGGAGACGTGATCTGTTCGCAAGTATTGCCGGGCTTTCAGTGGCGCCTGGCCGAGCTTGAATCGCAACCGGCGCTGATCGAATTGGTCGATCACCCCGTGTACCAAGATTATGTCTGGACCGCCTTAAGCGAATCCCGCAAACAAACCGAGCTGGCCAAACAGCATGCGGCTATCGAAGCGAAATTGCGGGTCCAGGCGGAACAACACGCCAAGAAAGAAGCACGATTACGGATGGATGCCGAAAGCCGATTGGCAAATGAGACGCGATCTCGGCAAGATGCCGAACAACAGGCCCAGCGTTACGCTGAACGCTTGCGGGCGTTAGGAATCGATCCTGAGCGGGATCGATTCCTAAACGGTGGATGATGGGTGGAACGTGTTCGTCAATGTGACCTCACTTGTCGTTTCCGACCATGCGTCCTACCCAATCCACAAATTCATTCAATATAGCCAGCGTAGGGTGGGCCGAACGGCCCTGGCACAGTGTCGATGATAGGCAACCGCCACCGCCGATCACCAGCACCTCAGGGATTTGGCTCGGGTACTTGACCGGAGCATCCCGCCTGGCG
>CAZWQC010000136.1:5381-7012 GCA_964635785.1 uncultured Ectothiorhodospiraceae bacterium | reverse complement strand
ATTCTACTGTCAAAATTCTCATCACATGACTATCCTTTCAAGGGCGTTGAAAACGGTAAAATCGCTAAGTGACAAAATATGCGGATGTCTTGTTTCCGGCGACATCCTATCTGGAACACCCGGATTACCTCGGCGCATTGTTGAGCCAAGACCCCTGTGTTGTGCTCAACCAGCAAGCGGGTGCGCCGGTTGGGCAAGCCCGTTGCGAATCCGACCTCGTCAAGGACCTTGCCGCCAAACTCGGACTGGCCGACTATTTTCCCTGGGCGGACGATCGCGAAGTGACGGAGAAAACCATTGCGACGTATAACGCCAAGCACCCTCAGCGGCCGATCGATCTTGCCAAACTGCGCACCGAGGGTATCGTTTATCTCGGCGAGGACACGCCGATTTATCGGGAGGGTAAGGGGCTCGGTCCGGCGGGCCGGGAGCGAGCCGGTGCGACCCTCGAGTTTCCGGAATTCGACGGTCGTGTCACCGACAACAAAGTCCGTTTGTACTCCCATGATTTGGAGCGGGTTTATCGAGAGAAACTGGCCGCTGGGGAAGCGGTGGCGGGTTTGGAGCCGCTGCCGACGTATTACCGCCCGCGCGGTGGTCCGCCCGGCATGGTGCGGTTGATCAGCGGGCGCTCGCCGGTTCACAGCTTCTCCCGCACCCAAAATCTAGCCCCGTTACATGGTCGCGAACCCATTAATTCGGTTTGGATCTCCCCGGACGTTGCCAAAGCATTCGGTGATCTCAAGGACGGCGAGCGGGTGATCGTGATCAATCAAGATGGTATCAAAGAGGGTCCGTGTTTGGTAAAAGTAACAGCGAGAATCCGCGACGACGTGGCCTATCTCACCCATGGCCACGGTCACAATGCCCGGCAGCTGAAGTTGGCGGGGACTGCGGGTGCCAGCGATGCCGAATTGAGTACGCGATACGTCGTTGACCCGATCGCGGGCACGACGGCGATGCGAGTCAATTTTGTCCGAATCAGCCGAGAACACGGAGTGTAACGCCATGACTGAGCATTTAGCCGTATCGAATCTGGGCACGGATGGGCGTCGATATTTCCGTATGCGGTTGGATATCAGCCGCTGCATCGGTTGCCGAGCCTGCGAAGTTGCGTGTGTGACGGCAAATGACATTACCCCGTCGATCTCGCGAAATTGGGTGCCCTATCTCGAAGCGGATTCGAGCCAAGCTGACAGTAACGCGGTTTTCGCCCCTTATTTGTGTTCGCATTGCGCCGAACCGCCGTGCGTGCCGGCCTGCCCGACCGGTGCATCGTACATTGCGCAGGATGGGCGCGTCTTGGTCGATAAAGCACTGTGCATCGGCTGCGGGCTGTGTGTTGACGTGTGTCCGTACGATGCCCGGTTGGTCGACAAAGTGACCAATAAACTCGAGAAATGCACGTTGTGTGAAGGTCGCGTCGAGGCTGGGTTGCCACCGGCTTGCTTCGATGTGTGCCCGGCGGATGCTCGCTGCTTCGAGGAGGTCAGGGTGATCGATGGGCGCGAACAGGTTATTCGCGTCGGTGATGTCGATGCGGTCGATGTCGGCCACGAGGTAGCACTGTTGATTACCGAGGACGTCAATCCGGGACCGCGGTTGAGTTTTAGCGGGAGGCCAGATGACCT
>CAZWQC010000136.1:0-5371 GCA_964635785.1 uncultured Ectothiorhodospiraceae bacterium | reverse complement strand
AGGAAAAACGACCACCGACGCAGACCGCGAGTATGGCCGGTAGTCTTTGGGTAAACGGGGCTGGTTTGGCTGTCCAGCTGATGGGTTATGCGGCCATGCTCGCCATGGGCACCATGTTGGGCTTGCATGCGTTGCGCTCACGAACCGCCAAAGTCGCCGCGCAGGGGCAAAATAAGGTTGGCGGAGCAGATCGATCGGAGGAGTATCATGACTGACGCAAAAACAACCGCCGCTGAGAACGGCTTACTGAAACACCCGCTGCCGCAGCGGATCGTTCATTGGTTCAATGCCGGGGCTTTCTTGTTTTTATGGTTAACGGGCATTGCGTTGATCAGTTCGCCAGATTATCGTTTGGCTCCAAAGATTTATACAGATGCCGTCATTGGGCTGTTCGGGGGGCCGGTCAATTTGCTCAATGCCCACATTTATGTCGGCATCGTCTGGTTCACCGTCATCGGGTTGAGCTTTCTCGTCGATCCGTACGGACTCGCGCTGCGGTTCCTGCGGAATTTGCGATTGACCAAGAACGACTTTCGCTGGTTTGCCGTGCGCGGCCGGGCGGAACTCGATCCCAGCGTTAAAGTCCCGCCGCAAGGTGCGTACAATGCCGGTCAGAAAGCCTTCGGTTGGACGGTGTTGCTGGGAGTCCCCACCGTGGCAATGACCGGCATTCTCATGTTTGTCGGGACAGGCGGTGGCGCGCTCAGTCAATGGATGGTATTGCTCCATCTGCTTGCGGTCGGTGTCATCATCGCGTTTTTCTTCGTTCATTTCACCATGGCCGGGCTGATCGTCGAAGAGCGGCCGGCGTTACGCTCGATGTTTAAAGGGAGTGTTACGGAAGATTATGCGATTCACCACCATGAGGAATGGTACGACGAGGTTAAACCCAAAGGCGGCGAATATATTGACCAAAGTGAGCGTTTTGGTCTTTTGCGTGCGACCGGTCGTTTGCTTGGCGGGGCTTGGCAAGCACTAGTCAATCGCCCGCAACGGCCGTTATGGTCACCGTACAGCGCGGGATTTGGGATCGGTTTGGCGGTGTTGCTGGCCTTCGTTCTGCTCGGGCATGGATTGGGTGCGTCCGGCTTGTTCTCGCGACTCGGCGCGAACGGCCCGGCGTTGTTCGCGCAAGACTACGTGTTGGCGAACGCCTATTGGGGGCCGACCCTGGAAAGTGGTTTTTGGGATTACTGGCTGCTGTGGCTGGGTCTTGGTTCTATGGCGGGTGCGTTTTTATCCGCCGCGGCCGGTGGCCGGTTACAAAGCGGCTTGGATCGTGGCGAGTTGATTTCGCCAAGGACGCGGATTTTTCTCGCCTTTGCCGGCGGTGCCATCGTGGGTTTCGCCACCCGTTTCACCCGCGGTTGTACCTCGCACCAAGCGATTTCGGGCGGCTCGCTGCTGGCCACGAGTGCTTGGGTGTTTGTGCTGGCAGTGTTTATCGGCGGCTTTTTAACCGCATTCTTCTTCCGTAAGGTCTGGCGATGAACGAATTCTTCCCGCTCACCCCATCGCTGGGGATGCCCACGCATTGGTATCTCTTGCTGACATTCGCGATTGGCGCCTTGTTCGGCTTTTCGTTGGAACGGGCCGGTTTCGGCTCGGCCAAACGGATTACGGCGATCTTTACGCTACGCGATTTCCGCGTATTTCGCGTCATGTTTACCGCCGTGCTGACGGCCATGCTCGGGGCGCACTTGTTGCAGTACGCTGGTGTGCTCAACCTCTCGTTGATCTACATCGAAAAGAACTACTTCTGGTCGCTGGTGGTCGGTGGCATGCTGTTTGGTTTCGGCTTCTATTTTGGTGGCTTCTGTCCGGGCACTGCGCCCGTGGCCGGCATACGCGGCCGTTGGGATGGTTTTATCTTTCTGTTTGGTGCCATCATCGGAATATGGGGTTTCGCATTACTGTACGATGCCGTCGGCGCAACCGCCTGGTTCCGCAATTTCTTCGCGCCAACCACTGCACAAGCGACGACTCTGTACGGGGACGGTCCCGCTTGGCCTTGGATTTTGCTGATCATGGCTGCCGCGTTCGGCGGTTTTCTAGTGGTCCCATGGGTGGAAAAGCGCTTTGCCTTGCGGACGGTGGCCGAACTTAAAGCACAACAAGAAGGCTTACCCGCGCCGGAACGGCCACCCGTGGTATGGCCGACGTATTGGCGCTGGCTGGGACCCACGGCGGCGGCGGCGGCGGCAGGGGCGATTATCTGGTTGGAAACCACTGAGCCGCAGCCACAGCTCCTGCGTGATATGCCTCGAACCGCTGTCGATTTGGGGACAAACGTCGAGCAACCGAGTATCAGCGCACAAACCCTGGCGGGTTGGTTGATTGAAAACGCCCATCGAGCCGAAGACGGCGACGAACCGAATGCAACGGTGTTGGATTTGCGCTCGCCCACGGCGGTGAAAGCCGTAACGATTCCGGGGACGGTGTCTGTTGATTTAACCAATGCTGTGACGGTGGACGCACAATTGGCAGCGATTTTGTCGAGTCTAAAGGCACTGGAAGCGCCAATGGATCAGCCAGTGGTTTTGTTGACCGAGACCGGTGCAATCGACGCCAGGCTGCTCGAGCGTTTGCAGGCGCGTCGGGTTTGGGCGCAATTCGTTCAAGGTGGCGCACAAGCCTGGCTAGATGATGTCGTTCATTGGCAACCGGATGCGAAGACCCCTGGGTTCGCTGGTTCGAACGTGGTGGCGTTAACCACGGAAACGGCGAATGATGCGCAGTGGATGCAAGCGGCTGTTGCCGTCTCGGCCAATCCGTATCAATTTATTGCCTGGATGCAAGCGAAAACTTGGCTATCCGGTGACGCGGTGCAATTGCCGCCGCGTTTCGTTTTCCCCAATGCCGTTCCTCCCGAGGCACAATTGGCCGCGGCTGTGGCCACGGGGGCGGCGGAGTCGGGCGGGTGTAATTGACCCGTAAAGAATCCTTGTGTAGACGGTCGATCCACCATGCTGTCATCCGAACAACTGACTGAGCTGAACAAGCGAATCGCTAGCACCGATTTGTTGACTGAACGAAATGACTGTTGGTCCTACGGTTACGACAATTCGCGGCAACATGCTTGTCCCGATGCGGTCGTATTCGCCCGGGATACTCGACAGCTGGTGCAGTTGGTCGACTATTGCAATCGCCACCGAGTACCGCTGGTGCCTCGTGGACTCGGGACGGGAACCACGGGGGCGACTGTGCCAACCGAGGGCGGGATCGTGGTAAGCTTCGAGCGTATGAATCGGATTCTTGCCATCGAACCGGATGATCGCTTGGCGATTGTAGAACCCGGGGTGACCAATCAGAACTTGCAAGATGCGGTTGCCGCCGAGGGGTTTTTCTGGCCGCCCGATCCAACCAGTGCGGCTTATTCGACGGTGGGTGGCAATTTAGCGTACAATTCTGCCGGGCCGCGAGCGGTGAAATATGGGACACCACGGGAAAACACACTCGGTTTGACGGCGATCACGGGTGCCGGGCGAGTGATCAAAACCGGCGTAAAAACCACCAAAGGGGTCGTCGGATACGATCTCACGCGATTGTTAATTGGATCGGAAGGGACTCTGGCGTTGATTACGGAGGCGACGCTGAAATTGACACCGTTGCCGGAAGGCCGGCGGACGTTGCAAGCGGTGTACGCGGATATGACGGCCGCGGCACACGCAACGGCGGCCATCATGGCGCAGCCGGTGGTTCCGCGCTGTTTGGAGTTTATCGACCGGATGGCGATCGAGATGATTCGGGCTTATTCACAGGCCGATTTGCCGGAGCATGCCGGCGCGATGTTGATGATCGAGGTCGATGGACCGGAGGCCTGTTTGGGGATTGCTGCCGACGTGCTGCGGCAGGTCGCGCAGACCGATGGCTGTTTGGGGGTCACGCTAGCGCAAAACGAGCAAGAAGTTCACAAATTGTGGGCTACACGGAAGGCGTTGTCGCCGGCGTTGCGTAACGTGGCGCCAAAAAAGATCAACGAAGATGTGGTTGTCCCCGTGTCGCGCATGCCAGCGCTGATCAACGGCCTGCGTGAACTTAGCCAGCGGTACGGGGTCACCATTGTGAATTTCGGACATGCCGGTAACGGTAATATTCATGTCAATCTATTGGTTGACCCTGCAAACGCGAAACAAATGGCGGCGGCAGAACCCTGTTTGGATGAGGTGTTCGCCTTGGTTTTGCGCTTGGGTGGGTCGCTGTCCGGCGAGCACGGTATCGGCTTGGTCAAATCCCCGTTCATCGCTCGGGAAATCGAGCCACATACCCTGGATTTGATGTGGCGGATCAAACAGCAGTTCGATCCACAGGGTATTCTCAATCCCGGTAAATTATTTCCACCTCGCGAGGCGATTTGACGGTTTTGGTCGACTCGTTGGGTGATGTCACGCAATGCCCGAATAAGCCGCGCGTTTATCTTGTCGATTCCAGCAATTACGTGTTTCGCGCCTGGCAGCGCAGACCAAAAACCTTGGTGGATCGGCACGGCGCCCTGGTGAATGCGCTGACGGGCTTTGCCGATTTCGTTCGTGACGTGTTGGCGTACACCCAAGCGCAACGGATTGGCTTCGCCTTCGACGTCACCCAGCGGCATTCTTTTCGCAAGGCGCTGTTTCCCGCATACAAAGCACACCGAGCCAGTCCACCAGACGGGCTGCGGCAACAGTTCAGGCGTTGTCAGACCATGCTAACACTGCTCGGCATGGACGTCGTGACCAGCGATGCGTGCGAAGCGGACGACGTCCTCGCGACGTTGGCGCGCGAACAACGTGAACAGGGTGCGGCCATTACGGTGATTACCGGCGACAAGGATCTCGTACAGCTGTTGCGCAACCGCAGTGATTTGTGGTGGGACTTTGCCGTAAATCGGCAACTGAGCGCGCGAGCGGTCAAACGCCGGTTTGGCGTTGGACCGGCATTGTTCGCCGACGCGCAGGCGCTGGCTGGGGATAAGTCGGACGGGGTTCCGGGCATTCCCGGTGTCGGTCTGGCAAGTGCCGGTAGAATCCTCGAATTCGGCGGTTCGCTCGATGCCGTATTGGCCGATCCAGCGATGCTGACCCAGACGAAATTGCGCAACGCGCGGGTGTTTGCCCGGCTGATTGAGCAACATCGGGAAACCATACTGGTAGCCCGCCGATTGGTTACGCTGGTCGATCGAATCCCGTTGGAACCAATGCCCACTTTGCTGCGACGGCGGCCTGATCCCACGGCGTTCGGTGGTTTCGTCGATGAAATCACGGGTGATGGCGACGAGCGCGCGCGCTGGTTCAAGTTGCTGGACATTGCACAAACCACCTACCGAGACTGATTCAAGAACAAAACATAAAGGATCCCTGCGTGAGAATCTCTGTACCATTATGGCAACGCC
>CAZWQC010000135.1:0-7104 GCA_964635785.1 uncultured Ectothiorhodospiraceae bacterium | reverse complement strand
GTTCGTAGCCAGGTACTCTGTCCAGCTGAGCTACGGGCGCTTCGTGTCATTTTTTGGGAATGGCTCTTGACTAAATCTGGCGGAGAGAGAGGGATTCGAACCCTCGATGGGGGTAAGCCCATACTCCCTTAGCAGGGGAGCGCCTTCAGCCACTCGGCCATCTCTCCTCGTCCTCCGGCTCGAGTCGCTCTGCTAATCGCCTGAGCCGCTTGACCTGGTCTTGTATAACCTTCCCACAACAGGAGCGAGTAGTTTAGCGAAGTTCGCGGGCCGCGTAAAGTACGCAGCCCAACTTTTTTTACTACATTTGATGCTCGTTCTCCACCGGTCCCGGTTGATGGAAGGCTTGGGTGCCTTGCGATTCTTCGGCTTTGATTCGTTCGTAGATTTCCTCCCTATGTACGGCGATGTCCTTCGGTGCGTTGATACCGACACGCACCTGATTGCCTTTGACACCCAGCACCGTTACCGTGACATCGTCACCAATCATCAACGTTTCACCAACACGACGAGTCAAAATCAACATAATACTGCACTCCTTCAAGCGCTCAGATTACTCACGAGAGGCGGAGAACCAAATCCGTTGCGGTTCGATCCCTCGCCCTTCCACTTTTTCCCGTTAATACCCCGTCACTCGCCCACTGGGCGAAGACCGAAACGTCGCTCCTCCGGCGACTTCTCAAGTTGAAAGGCATCGTGCACAGCCTGCACGGCGGCTTCCAGCTGTTTCTCGTCGAGCACGACGGATACCTTTATCTCCGATGTGGAGATCATGCGGATGTTGATCCCCTTTTGCGCTAAGGCACCGAACATCCCGGCCGCAATGCCAGCATGAGAACGCATTCCGACACCGACCATTGCGACTTTGCCGATGGTGTTGTCGCCCGACACGCTTCGTGCCCCGAGTTCGCGCGCTGTTTCTTCGAGGATTCTTAGCGCTTTCGAGTAATCGTTACGATGGACGGTGAAAGTGAAGTCGGTCGTACTGCCATCGGCGCCAACATTTTGTACAATCATATCCACTTCGATATTGGCGGCAGCGATCGGCGAAAGAATTTGCGCCGCCACCCCCGGGCGATCAGGGACGCCGGTAACGGTGAGTTGGGCTTCGTCGCGGTTGAACGCAATACCCGCGATCAGCGCTTCTTCCATGCTGGGTTCCTCGAAACTGATGAGTGTGCCCGGACCGTCCACGAAGGTCGAGAGTACCCTCAGTGGAACGCTGTATTTTCCCGCGAATTCGACTGCGCGGATTTGCAATACTTTGGAGCCTTGACTGGCAAGCTCCAGCATTTCCTCGAAAGTGATGCGATCCAGCCGCCGCGCATTCGGCACAACGCGGGGATCGGTGGTGTAGACCCCGTCTACGTCGGTGTAAATCTGACATTCCTTGGCTTCGAGCGCAGCCGCCATGGCAACGGCTGTGGTGTCGGAACCACCACGGCCGAGCGTGGTAATGGCTCCATTCGCATCGGTACCCTGAAAACCGGCGACGACAACCACCGTGCCATGTGCTAGGCAGGCCATGACCCGGTCACGATCGATCGACCGAATGCGTGCTTTGTTGTGCGCGCTGTCGGTCAGTATGCGAACTTGTGCGCCAGTAAACGATTGCGCACCACAGCCCCGCTTGTGTAACGCCATACACAATAAGGCGATGGTGACTTGTTCCCCTGTCGCCAATAGCACGTCCAATTCGCGACCATCGACCTGTGGGTTGATGCGCCGAGCTAGCCCGAGCAAGCGGTCCGTCTCTCCACTCATGGCGGATACCACAATCACCAAGCCGTATCCACGTTGTCGCCATTGCACGATCTTATCGGCGACATGCGCAATCCGCTCGATGCTGCCGATCGAGGTGCCTCCAAATTTCTGGACAATCAGCTCCATAAGGCCATCGTAAAATTCGCGTAGTTAATCATACAAAGCGGGCAAATGCCACGGCGTTGCCAACACAATTGCAAAGTTTTTGTCATTGTCGGGAAACAGTTGTCTTTGACAAGCGCAATATCACTTCAATCGCATCGCCACAGTGGCTTGCTAAACGGGTCGGCGAAGGACAGCTTACGGGCGAGCGATGGCACGGTGAGCCGTGACCGTTGCCCGCCCATCCGGCCTTGCGCAGCGCGGTTTACCCCCGTCTTCCCGATTTCAAGGTGGCGACATCAATTCTCAAGACGGTTTCGGACCCATGCTTCGACCGACGCCAATGCGGTTTCCAAGTGCTCGGGTTGGTTGCCTCCCGCCTGGGCCATATCGGGACGACCGCCACCTTTGCCGCCAACTTGGATGGCGATCGCATTGGCTAGTTGGCCGGCATGCAGCCGATCGGTTTGATCTTTGCTGACACCGGCAACCAGACTGACTTTGTGGTCCGATACCGTGGCCAGCACCACCACCGAGCTGCCCAGTTTTTGCTTGAGCTGGTCGACCGTGTCGCGAAGCGATTTAGCATCGGCGCTATCCAGTGTTGCGGCCAGTACCTTAACGCCAGCGACATCGACGGCCTGGGCGGTGATGTCGGCACTGGCTTGGGCAGCGAGTTTTTGTTTCAATCGGTCGAGTTCCTTTTCTAACAGGCGGTTGCGCTCGGCAAGTTGGGCGACCCGGTGGGCAAGATCATCCCCGCCGCCGCCTTTGACCAAACCGGCGATCGTTTGAAGTAGTTGTTCTCGCTGATTGACCCACTCGCAAGCACGTGTACCTGAAACGGCTTCGATGCGCCGTACCCCAGCGGCAACGCCCCCTTCGCTGACAATCTTGAACAAACCAATGTCCCCGGCGCGCGCAACATGGGTGCCGCCACACAGCTCCTTGGAAAACTCACCGATCGTTAACACGCGCACCCGGTCGCCGTACTTCTCGCCAAACAAGGCCATGGCACCGGCCGCTATTGCTTCCTCCATGGAAACGACGGCGGTCTGCGTGGCGGCATTGTCGCGAATTTGCTCATTGACCATGCGTTCGATGGCCAACAGCTGCTCGGGTTGGATTGGCTCGAAATGGGAGAAATCGAAGCGCAATCGATCCTCGCTGACCAATGAGCCTTTCTGTTGCACGTGGTCACCGAGGACTTGCCGTAATGCGGCATGAAGCAAGTGGGTCGCGGAGTGGTTGCGAACAATGGCAGCCCGACGGTTGGTATCGACATGGGCGTGGACGGTTTGTCCGAAATGGATCGTGCCGATCTTGACGACACCGTGATGCGTATGAGTGCCCTCTTGTTTTTGCGTGTCCTTGACCGTGAACCGACCACTTGTGGCGATTAGCTCGCCGGTGTCGCCGACCTGTCCGCCGGACTCGGCGTAAAAGGGCGTGCGATCCAAAACCACAACACCTTCTGCACCCGCCTCGAGCAGGTCGACCGCCTGCCCATTGGCATCGAACACGGCGAGGACTTGCCCTTGGTTCTGCAGATGCGTGTAACCGGTGAACTCACTATGCCCCTCAACCGCCAAGTGGCCTTGGGAGTCCGCCGCGAAATGGCTGGCCGCACGGGCACGTTCGCGTTGCGCAGCCATCTCCCGCTCGAAGCCGGTCTGGTCGACGGTCAAACCACGTTCGCGGGCGATGTCGGCGGTGAGATCGGCCGGGAAACCGTAGGTATCGTAAAGCTTGAATACGACTTTACCGGGGATGATTCGGTCGCTGAGATGTTGGATATCGGCTTCGAGGATCTTCAGGCCCTGTTCTAGAGTTTCCAAAAAGCGGGTTTCTTCTTGGATGAGAACGCGTTCGACCTGGGCCTGCGCTTGCCGAAGCTCCGGGTAGGCCTCGCCCATTTCGGCGGTCAATGTTGCGACCAATTGATGAATGAACGGGGAGCGCATCCCCAGCTGATGGCCGTGCCGAGCGGCCCGCCGAATGATCCGACGCAGCACATAACCCCGACCTTCGTTGCTCGGTAATACTCCGTCCGTAATCAAAAAAGCGCAGGAGCGGATATGGTCGGCAATCACTCTCAGGGAGGGATTGCTGCGATCCGTGGTGCCGGTCAGCTTGGCTACCGCGGCAATGAGATTGCGGAACAGGTCGATGTCGTAGTTGCTGTGTACGCCCTGCATGACCGCGGCCAAGCGTTCCAAGCCCATGCCGGTATCGACCGAGGGTTTTGGTAGCGGAGTCAACTGTCCGTCGCCATTGCGATCGTATTGCATGAAGACCAGGTTCCAGATCTCGACATAGCGATCGCCGTCCTCGTCCGGACTACCCGGTGGGCCGCCATAAATCGCGGGTCCATGATCGTAGAAAATCTCGCTGCAAGGCCCACAGGGGCCAGTGTCGCCCATGGACCAGAAGTTGTCCTTGGCACCGATACGACCGAAGCGGGCAGGATCGACGCCTATCTCGTCAAGCCATATTGAAGCGGCTTCCTCGTCTTGTTCGTAGACGGTGATCCACAGCCGTTCTGAGGGTAAGCCCATGGTTTTGGTCAGGAAAGTCCAGGCGAACTCGATGGCCTCCCGTTTGAAGTAATCACCAAAACTGAAATTGCCCAGCATCTCAAAAAACGTATGGTGGCGTGCGGTATAGCCGACGTTTTCCAAATCGTTGTGTTTGCCTCCGGCGCGGACACAGCGTTGTGATGAGGCCGCGCGAGAGTAGTCGCGCCGCTCGCGACCCAGAAAGACATCCTTGAACTGCACCATCCCCGCATTGGTAAACAACAAGGTCGGATCGT
This sequence comes from uncultured Ectothiorhodospiraceae bacterium, assembly GCA_964635785.1. Classification (GTDB taxonomy): domain Bacteria; phylum Pseudomonadota; class Gammaproteobacteria; order CAYFSA01; family CAYFSA01; genus CAYFSA01. The sequence continues at coordinate 2,423 of CAZWQC010000135.1, read as the reverse complement.
TGGCGGGGATCAGTGGACTGGAGCTGACGATGGCATGTCCCTGTTGTTGAAAAAAATCAAGGAAGGCGCGGCGTAGCGCGGCGCTGCTAGAGTCTGGGTATATTGGTTTGGTCATGGTGTGATATTTGGCGACGAGGTGAATTCAGTCAAAGGCGAAGAATAACGCTAATGACATCGCTGGGAAAACCACGCTGAGCGAGATACCGCCAGCGCGCGGCGCGCGCTTTGTGATCTTTTGGCGGTTCGTTGCCAAAACGCTTGTGATATTGCCTTTGGGCGACGGTCGACCAATCGATCTGCAGGATATGGAAGGTCGCCGCGATGGTGTCCGGGTCGATACCGCGCTGCCTGAGTTCCGCTTCGATGCGTAACGGCCCGAACCCGGCGTCGATGCGAGCGTTGGTGTAGGCCTCGGCAAAGCGGGTTGCCGACAAGCAGTTTTCCGCTTCCAGGGCATCCAGTGTGGGTTCGATGGTGGCATCGGTAAAGCCGCGGGCCCGCATTTTTTGCCGCAATTCCTCACGCGAGTGTTCGCGCCTTGCAAGTAAACGGATCGCAGCGGTTGTGGCGTCGACGTTAGTTTTCATCCCCAGCGGTTTCGTCTGAAGGTGGGGTCGGGTTTGCCTTGCGATGGCTTGTGGGGAGCAACTTCACGCGCAGTTGTTCGTCGATCGCTGCGGCAACCTCGGGGTGTTCCAGCAAAAACTGGCGGGCATTCTCCTTGCCTTGGCCGATGCGATCCTCGCCGTAGCTATACCAAGCCCCAGATTTCTTGACGAGCCCCTCGCGCACACCGAGTTCGATCAGCTCACCAATTCGGGAGACACCGCTGCCATAGAGGATTTCAAAATCCGCCTGGCGAAACGGCGGTGCGAGTTTGTTCTTTACGACCTTGACGCGGGTTTCGTTGCCGATGATTTCATCGCCCTTTTTCACCGACCCGATACGACGAATATCCAAACGCACCGACGCGTAGAACTTGAGTGCGTTACCGCCGGTTGTGGTCTCGGGTGAGCCAAACATGACCCCAATCTTCATCCGGATCTGATTGATAAAAATGACCAGGGTCTTCGATCGCTGGATGTTTGCGGTGAGCTTGCGCAAGGCTTGAGACATGAGTCTTGCGTGCAAACCGACATGCGCATCGCCCATTTCGCCGTCGATCTCGGCTTTTGGGGTCAGCGCCGCAACCGAGTCGACCACGAGAATGTCCACTGCGCCAGAACGGACCAAAAGATCCGCGATCTCCAGCGCTTGTTCCCCAGTATCGGGCTGTGAAACCAAAAGATCGTCCACATTGACGCCAATCTTCTCGGCATAAACCGGATCGAGCGCATGTTCGGCATCGATAAAGGCCGCTGTTCCGCCGAGATTCTGGCATTCGGCGGCCGCTTGTAGTGCAATCGTTGTCTTTCCAGAGGATTCCGGCCCGAAAATCTCCACGACCCGGCCGCGCGGGAACCCGCCGATACCGAGCGCGATATCGAGTGCCAAAGAACCCGTTGAGACGACCTCAATGTCACGCACCGCACTGCCATCCCCCATTCGCATGATGGCGCCTTTGCCGAACTGCTTTTCGATTTGACCCAAGGCCGACTGGAGTGCCTTACTGCGATCGTCGTCTGCGCTGCGCATGAGTTTTCCTGTTATTGGATTGATTGAGTTGGTGAGCTTAGGGAGCGCGAGACAGACGCTCTATCGCGGGCAGTGCTCGTCAATTGAACGCTATGGAAAGTTCATCGGTATCGCTATCGATTGTTGCAAAAGCTGTCGCAGACGAAGTCAACTGCTTGCTCTCCCCCGCGCTGGACAGCACGCAAGAATAGGATGAACCGATCGATAAGCGGAGTCCCCTCGCTCGAAAAACCAGCGTATTGTGGATGTAGGCGAACTTCAAGGTGCTGAGATGTTTCGCAAAAGTTATTACCCAGCCTTTGGCTTTGTTGGCGGTGTCTTCCTTACCTTGCCTGAACACCACTGGCACCGGCTGCGGCATCGAAGGTTGTTGTCGTATCGCCATCCAACCATCCCTCAGCTTGCAGCAGCGCGACACCATGCCCTCCATGCACCAACTCCGGCCATATCAGCGGTAAATCCGGGCATTGCGAGATCAACGTCGGTGCGCTGTTGCCAACCTCGAGCACGAAGATGCCGTGAGGCGATAGATGTTGGGGAAGGGCCGCCAAGATCCCGAGCACGGCATCCAATCCGTTTTCCCCACCAGCCAGCGCACGCGTTGGTTCGTGGGTATATTCGCGAGGCAACGTCGCCATTTCGCCGGCATCGACATAAGGGGGATTGCATACGATCAAGTCGTATACCTGGCCGTGCAAGGCGGCGAACCAGTCCGATTGGATCAGACGGACACGATCTTCGAGTTCGTGCTACCGGCAATTGATTTGTGCAACCGTTAGCGCATCGGG
>CAZWQC010000134.1:0-7108 GCA_964635785.1 uncultured Ectothiorhodospiraceae bacterium | reverse complement strand
TCACACCTTTCGCACTGGCAAGCGGTCCTTGCTGCCCGTAAACGGCATTGTATTCCAAGGCCGCGATGATGACCAGTGGCCCCCAAATCTGCCCATCGCTCGCATTCTGCAACAACCCGTGGTTCATGTGCGCACTCGATCCCATAAAGAACAGCATCGGCGCGGAATAAAGCGTATTCGTCCGCGATGCCAATGCCGCTTGCGCGGCTGCGCGCGCCGCTTGCGGTTGTGGGGCGAGACCAGCTAACACGCCATCGTTGGAAGCGATCACGACCCGTTGCTTCGGCCAAATGATCAACCACACGTTGAGGAACATGAGGGTGCCGAGGGTTGCGCCAATCATGATATCGACCGTCAATGCTGACCACCGGTAGTACAGCAGCACGATTCCTGTGAACAGCGTAAACATCGCCGCCCAACGGAACCACCATAAAACGCGCGGCAACAGCTTGGTCGACACATCGAGACGAGCTTTCGGGTCCGCTTCCGAAAGATAAGGCGCTTGGGCGAAGTTGAAGAAATACAACAAACCGATCCAAGTGATACCGAACAGAAAATGCCCCCAACGGGCCAAAAAATCGATAACGTACGGTGACAATTCCATCCTAACCTCCGCGGGGAATGGGTTAAGAACATCGCTGGTGGAGCACGGTCATCGCCCCGCCATCAAGGCACCGCGCCAGTAAATGGCACCGACCAGCACGACCAAACTGACGACCCAAACCATAAGATAGGCAAAACTCGTCCGACGTGCGCGGATCTTCTCGGAAAATGTCCGCGGGCGCACCCCCTTGACCAACAAAACCAGTTTCGTCGCCAAGTTCACACACACGAGGTTAATGGCCAGTAACAGCGCGGCCCCTGTCGCCAGATCGAGTCGACCTTGACTCAAGGTCAAGCCAATGGTCGCGGCCGGCGGCAATAGCGCCACGGCCACCATGACACCGACCAATACACTGGACAGTCCGTTGGTCAGGGACAGAGCTGCTGCCGTACCGGAGGCTAGGGCAAGCGCAATCGAATCGAAACCGGCAACGGTTCGCCCGAGCAATTCCGGACCCGAGATATCAAACGGCCACAAAAAACCGATAGCCAGCCCCAACAGGCAGGCAAGCCCGATACCGACCGCCGTAGTGATCAACGCACGCCGGATCAGGTGCCCATCGCCAAGCGCCGCTCCCAACCCTAACGCCAGATTCGGTCCTAACAAGGGCGCGATCACCATGGCCCCGATCACAACCGCCACATCGTTTTCGATCAGACCAATACTTGCCACCACTGTCGAGAGCACGGCCAATAACACGAAATTGGCGTCTAAACGAGCGTCCTTGGCCACCGAATCGTACAGCGCATCGCGGGCCGCCGTGGCTTTCCTTTCGCGTTTGCGGATTTCTTCTTCCGTCCGAGGCAAGGCGGTCTCCACCGCCACAACCAAAATACGGGCGTAGGGCTGCGCACCCAGAATGGTTTGCAGGGCATCGGTCACCGCTTGCACTTGAGCATCATCGACAATCAACCGCATCGCCGCCTGCTGAGCCTCACTCGGCCGCAAAAAGCGGAAATCCGCCTGAGTAGGCATCTTCTGGTCCCGGTCTGCGTCGAGCCCAGCGGCATTCGGACTTAAGATGCGAAAATCCACCGCGCCGTATTTCGCCGCCAACGCCGCAATGGTCTCAGAACTCCCTTGATCCGCGATGACTTCAACAAGTTTCATCGGGTTCCTCCTCGCCCCTGCGCCGCAATGTGACGAAGCAGTAATCCACGACATGATTCGCATCGGCGCGGTGACACGCTCGCTCGACCAGCCGCCATGCATCGCTTAACAGCATTGGAAAGTACGTGTCACCACCGAAATCCCCGTCCAATTCGGTCAAATAGATTCGGTCGGCTTGACCGAGGAACGTGGTGTAAAGACTTGCGCCGCCGATTACCATGATCTCCTTAGCCGCGCCGGCGGCCGCAATCGCCGCCTCTGGGCTGTTAACGACCGAGCATCCCGGCAACACCAGGTCGGCTGAGCGGGTGAGAATGATATTGTGGCGTCCCGGCAGTGGCCGACCGATGGAAACGAAGGTACAACGACCCATCAGGATCGGCTTACCCCAGGTCAACTGGCGGAAGCGCCGCAGATCGTGCGGGAAATGCCAAGGGATGGTGCCGTTGCGACCGATCACCCGGGAGCGGTCCATCGCCGCGATTAGCGAAATCAGGGGCGTGGCGTTGGCACTCATGGAAACTGACTTTGACTTCAAGGCAATCCTTTTGCGTACCGAACGATGGTGATCCTCAAGAAAACCTGGTCGGAGCGGAGGGATTCGAACCCCCGACCCCCACAACCCCATTGTGGTGCGCTACCAGACTGCGCTACGCTCCGAGTCGCGATCCATCGACACAAGCGGGAAGGATAGCCGATCACGCCGCAATTAGCTACCCTTAGGAAGCCAACAGCTCAGTGATTTCCTCGATTTCCCGGATCATTTCATCGAGCACCGCCGGCGGCAACCCATCATCCTCGCCGTCTTCGAAATCCGGTGTATTCCCATTAGCGGGGTGGCCGCCGCCCGCCAGTTGCTGCCGAGCCCCGCCAATCGTATAGCCTTCCTCGTACAGCAAAGCCCGAATTTTGCGCACAAGCAACACATCGTGACGCTGGTAGTAACGGCGATTGCCCCGCCGTTTGACCGGTTTTAAGGTCGGAAACTCTTGTTCCCAATAACGCAACACATGCGGTTTGACCCCGCACAACTCACTGACCTCCCCGATCGTGAAGTAGCGTTTACTCGGGATGGTAGGGAGTTCACTCGACTGAGTCGCTTCCTGCATACGCCTCGACGCGCTGTTTGAGTTTTTGGCCAGGCCGGAAAGTCACCACCCGCCGCGCCGTAATCGGAATTTCTTCACCGGTTTTCGGGTTACGACCAGGGCGTTCGTTCTTGTCACGCAAAATAAAGTTGCCGTAGCCCGACAATTTCACTTCTTCGCCACGCTCAAGCGCCAACCGCAACTCCTCGAAAAAAAGTTCCACGAATTCTTTTGCTTCACGTTTATTTAAACCAAGCTCCTCAAATAGCTTGTCGGCCAAATCGGCTTTGGTCAGCGCCATATCTACTCCCTGAGGTTTGCCCCCACGCAGCTCGCGAGTTGATCGACGACGCGCTGCACGACGGCATCGCTGTCTCGATCGGTAAGCGTGCGGGATAAATCCTGTAAAATCAAGCTCAAAGCCACACTTTTTCGACCTTCGGGAATGCCTTTCCCGAGAAACACATCGAACACGAAGCATTCGCGAAGTTCAGCTAGATCGAGTGCCCCTATCGCCTCCTCGATCGCCCTGGCGGTCACTGCATCATCGACCAGCACAGCCACATCCCGCCGAACCGCGGGGAAACTCGATAGGGGCAAAAACCGCGGCAAGTCGCCCTCGCTCAACGCATCGAGATCCAGCTCGAACAGATAGATCGGCAAGTCAATATCCAGGTGTTTCGCGATACCTGGATGCAGTGCTCCGACCCAACCAATCTCCCGATCCCGCCGGGTCAGGCTCGCGGACTGACCAGGATGCAGCGCCCGGTGGTGCTTTGCGGCAAAGCGCACCTCAGTCAAACGCGAGGTCGCAAGCAGTGCCTCGACGTCACCTTTGATATCAAAAAAATCAACCGCCGCCTTCGCCGCACCCCATTGTTCCGGCCAACGCAAACCCGCCACCAACCCCGCAATACAGGACTGTTGAATCAATCCATCGGTCTTTGAACGAAACCGCAGGCCCGCCTCGAACAAGCGAATCCGCGTTTCTTGCCGATTAAGATTGTGCTGCGCCGCTTTCAACAACCCGGACCAAAGCGTGGTCCGCATCACCGCGAGATCGGCCGAAATCGGATTGCGCAACGGCAATGGCAAGTCATCGGGGGCGATGATCGCTTCGATCGCCGGATCGACGAAACTATAAGTAATCGCTTCTTGATAGCCGCGATCGACCAGCGTGTCCTGCAATCGAGACAGCGCTGTTTTTGTTTCCGGAATCGGCTCGATAATCACAGGAATGGCGGAATCGGTACTCGGAATACGATCATAACCATGGACCCGCGCAACTTCCTCGATGAAGTCCTCCTCGATGGTCAGATCGAACCGATGCGACGGTGGCTGCACCAACCAGCCATTGGCTACCGGTTGCGAACGACAGCCGAGCCGAGCCAACACTTCACGCACCTCGTCCGATTTCAATTGCGTACCAAGCACCAGATTGACCCGCGCCACCCGGACCAGAACCTTCTGTGCGGCGGGCAGATGTTCCGTCGCTTCGGCAAGAACGATGGGACCGGGCTTACCACCAACGATTTCGACCAGTAACGCCGTCGCACGCTCCACCGCATCGCTTTGTATTTTTGGATCGACTCCACGCTCGAACCGATGCGAGGCATCGGTATGCAGGCCAAACGAGCGCGCCCGACCGGCAATCGCCGTGGGAGCGAAAAATCCACTTTCCAAAAAGACATGCCGCGTTTGCGACGACACCGCCGTTGCTGTGCCACCCATGATTCCCGCCAGGGCCACCGGTTTCTCGTCATCGGCGATCACTAACACGTCGTCGCGCACTCTTACCGTCTGTCCATCCAGCAACGCCAATGTCTCACCCGGCTCCCCCTGACGGACCTGAATCCCCCCGACCAACTTGGCCAGATCGAAGGCATGCATCGGTTGCCCAAGTTCGAGCATGACGTAATTGGTGACGTCGACAATCGGTCCGAGGCTACGGACACCGCAGCGACGCAACCGCTCTTGCATCCACAACGGGGTCTCGGCACCCGGATCGACATCCCGGATCACCCGACCGACATAGCGCGGACAGGCCGCCGGACTTTTTAAACAAACCGGAAACGCGTCATCAATCTGCGGTACGACCGCCTCGATCTGCGGCCATCGCACGGATTGCTCCGTCAGCGCGGCGACCTCACGCGCGAGCCCGGCAATACTCAGGCAATCACCCCGATTCGGCGTCAAGTCCACCTCGAGGATCGAGTCATCGAGCGCCAACAGCGTCCGTAGAGACACTCCGAGCGGCGCATTCTGGGGTAATACCAATAGGCCGTCGGACGACTCGCTCAACCCGAGCTCTTGCGCCGAACACAGCATGCCCTGTGACAGCACACCCCGCACCTGCGTCGCCGCGATCTCGGCTCCGTTGGGCAATCGCGCACCGACACGAGCGAGTGGTGCGCGCAGGCCGCTGCGGACGTTGGGTGCTCCACAAACGACTTGTAAAGACACATCCACTCCAGCGTCGACTTGGCAGACATTGAGCTTTTGCGCCTCCGGATGCGGCGTGACAGCTTGCACCTCGGCAATCACAACGTCCGTGAAATGCGGCGCAGCGTCTTCCAACCCGTCCAGCTCGATACCGGCCATGGTCAAACGCTGCCCCAATTCTGCAGGGGTCAAATCATGAGGTACCCATTCCCGTAACCAGTGATGGCTGAATCGCATGTCGAAGAATTTTCCTGGTTGCTTAAACTACAGCGATAGAGACCGCTTCGCCAGATGCGCTTCGCTTGCCCCCGCCGACGATCGATTCGCGCCACAGCAGGTGCCGCCCTATTGCCGAATGTGCTGCCCTACTCCGACCGAAGGAACCCATTGCCACCCCACCTTTAAGCGAACTGACGCAAGAAGCGTAAATCGTTGTCGAAAAACAGGCGTAAATCATTGACACCATAGCGCAACATAGTCAACCGCTCGACACCAAGACCAAACGCATAACCCCCAAATTCCTGCGCGTCGATCCCCACATGCCGCAAAACCGCCGGATGCACCATACCGCAACCCATCACTTCCAGCCATCCACTCCCTTTACATACCCGACAGCCCACACCGTCGCAAATCACACACTGAATATCGACCTCGGCCGACGGTTCGGTGAACGGAAAATACGACGGTCGAAACCGAGTTGGTAAATCGGCACGCTCGAAAAAAGCCCCCAGGAACCGATCCAGCACCCCCTTGAGGTCGGAAAAAGCCACTGCGCGATCCACCAACAAACCCTCGACTTGGTGGAACATCGGGCTGTGGGTCAAATCGGAATCGCATCGATATACTCGCCCTGGCGCGATGATCCGAACCGGGGGCGGTTGATTCTTCATCACGCGAATTTGCACTGGCGAGGTGTGAGTGCGCAGCAGCCTCCCGTCCGCAAAATAGAAGGTATCGTGCATCGCACGCGCGGGATGGTGCGGCGGGATGTTCAGTGCAGTGAAGTTGTGGTACTCGTCTTCGATCTCCGGACCATACGCCACGGCGAAACCGGCACGAGCGAATAGCTGTTCGATGCGCCGCAACGTTTTGGTCACCGGATGCAAACCACCGGACGGTTGCCCCCGCCCCGGCAAGGTGACATCCACCGTCTCTGCGGCAAGCCGCTCGGCCAAGGCGACTTCCTCTAGCCTGAGCCGTTGCTCGTCGATACTTGCGGCCAATTGGTCTTTCGCCGCGTTAATGCCTTGGCCGGCTTCCCGGCGCTCCTCCGCTGGCAACTGACCTAACGATTTCAACAACTGCGTCAGCGCACCTTTCTTCCCGAGATAATCGACCCGCAATTGCTCGAGTTCGGCAAGCGTCGAGGCGCCCGCAATGGCGGTTAACGCTTCTTCCACCAGTTTGTTCGTATCGTTCACGGCATCTCGCTAGATCAGGTTCGCGCCCAGAGATAAAACACAACAACCCACTGGGCATTGCGGCTCAGCAACGTCGCGATCAAGTAACCTGACAAAACGAACACCGCTGCAACCGCGTCCGTTTTCTGCCCGTTTACCGTCGCCGTTGTAACGGTTCGGTCTACTCTTGCGCAAACCGCTACACCGCCAGGGCAGCGCGCGCGGTCTCGGCGAGTTGCGCGAAGGCTGCTCGGTCATGCACCGCCAAATCCGCGAGCACTTTGCGATCGACATCCACCTCGGCTTTGTGCAAACCGTCCATGAACCGGCTATACGATAATCCATTGAGGCGTGCCGCAGCGTTGATACGAACAATCCACAGGGCCCGAAATTGGCGTTTGCGCTGGCGACGGTCGCGATAGGCATATTGCCCGGCTTTGGTCACCGCCTGCGTGGCGACACGA
>CAZWQC010000133.1:6975-7202 GCA_964635785.1 uncultured Ectothiorhodospiraceae bacterium | reverse complement strand
GTTCGAACAGCGTGAGGATACGTTCGGTATTGTATTCCACCCGGCACGGCAGACGCTCCCAGTCGATTCGGCGGATATGGTGTTCGAACGCGGAGACGTGGAAATAATCTTCGACGTCGACCGACATGGCGTTCGTGATCGGTGGGACGGCTTGGGACGAACTGTTGGGTTGTTCGCCCGCTTCGCTATTCACGTAACCGTGTCTATTGGTCATTGGGGTTGTCTCG
>CAZWQC010000133.1:6688-6965 GCA_964635785.1 uncultured Ectothiorhodospiraceae bacterium | reverse complement strand
CAGCGTTCAAGGAATTCGGCAATGCGGTTGGCGGCGTTCCCATCCCAATGTTCGGGAATTCGGCCGCGTTTGCCACCCGTGTTTAAGATGTCAGATAAACTGGTGAGGATCTTGTCGCGATCGCGCCCGACGACGGTATTTGTCCCGGCGCTGACGGTGATCGGGCGTTCGGTGTTGTCACGCAGCGTCAGGCATGGAACGCCGAGCGCCGTGGTTTCTTCTTGGAGTCCGCCGGAATCGGTCAAGACGCAGCGGGCGCCGCCTTGCAGGAGTCCGA
>CAZWQC010000133.1:0-6678 GCA_964635785.1 uncultured Ectothiorhodospiraceae bacterium | reverse complement strand
GGGGCAAGGTGACGATACGTGGGTTGTCAACCAGGGTGGGCCACAGTTCGGCGCGCGTTAACGCGGCCTCGGTGCGAGGATGAACTGGAAAAACGATGGGAATGCGTTGACTGACGTTGTGCAAGGTCGTCATGAGATCGGACAAGATCGGTGGATGATCGACGTTGGCTGGACGGTGCAGTGTCAGCACGGCATAGCCATCGTTGTCGATGCATTCAAGTGCCACCGGATTGGCGTGCTGCTGTAGCGTGGTCTGAACCGGGATGGCATTGGCTTTTTGGTAATACAGATTATCGATCATGACATTGCCGACGAAGTGGACGCGGGTTGGATCGATGCCTTCACGAATCAGGTTGTCAGTGGCTTGACGCTCAGTGGTGAAAAAGAGGTCCGTAATCTGGTCCGTCAGCACACGGTTGATTTCTTCAGGCATGCTGCGATCGTAACTGCGCAATCCCGCTTCGACGTGGATGATGCGAATTCGCTTTTTGACAGCCACCAAAGCACAGGCAATGGTCGAGTTGACGTCGCCGACCACGAGGACGGCGCGGGGCTGGCAGGCGTCGAGAATGGGCTCGAATCGACGCATAATTTCCGCGGTTTGGATGGCATGGGAGCCGGAGCCGACTTCAAGATCAATGTCCGGTTTGGGAATGCCGAGCTGTTCGAAGAACTGCCCTTTCATGGCGGTATCGTAATGCTGTCCCGTATGCACTAGCACTCGCGGTAAATCCGGTGCGTGCAGCGCCAAGGCGCGCCAGATCGGTGCGATTTTCATGAAATTCGGCCGCGCACCGACGACGCAAACCAGGCTATGCTGCGGTAGGGCAGCGAGGTTTGCTGGGGTAAGGTGTATGTGATCGGCGGCAGTGGGGATTGGCATGATGAGTTGTCCCTTGCGGCGTTAGAAGCGTTTGTTAAGGGTAATGATGGCTCGGTTCTCACGATAGTTGCGAGCGGTTTCCCGCCCGCTTTCGCGAGTATGCCGAAAGGCTAAACGCGATGACAAATCCCCTGCGAATCCTTTGGTCAAGCCGGCATCGACGAACACCAGGCGGTTGCCGATCTCGGCAAAACGGCTGTTGCCTCGGCGGAATCCCGTGGTGACATCGGCGCTGGAACGTTGGCCGAGGCGATGATTGACGCCGAGGTCGATACCGCGATCGACGTCGATAAGGTTCGAGTCGAGGTAGCGCCGTTCGGTAAATCTGCCGCGCAGTTGGATCGCGGTGCGTGCGCCGACAACCCCTAAGCTGACGCCGGCGATGCGCTCCACGAAGACGTCGTCGGTCAAGGCCAATGTTTGTACGGGGATGACATTGACCACTTGGCCCGGTGCAGGGTCGGGTACGATCTCGCCGGTCACGGGATCGACAAAGGTGAAGGTGTTGGTTTCAAGGGCAAGACGCTGCACCGTTGTCACGCGTTCGCGGTAGTCTGCGCCGACGCGCCAGCGACGTGCGCGGACTGCGGCACTTGCCCGCCACACCGTACCGGTATTGATGCCGATATCGGTGTTTTGCCAGGAGCCCTGCAAGCGGGTCCGTGGGGACGGGTCGAAAGTGACTGTGACGATTTTGTAGTCGGGTCCGAACGTGGCCTCGGTGCTGTACTGTTCGCTGGGGGCGTAGCGTAAGCCCGCTGCCCAATACGTCCCGTCGGTGATATTTCGCTCGGTATTGATGTCATTCTCGGTGTAACCGGCGAGACCGACAAGGGACCAGGTGCGGTTGAGGGAGTAAGCTAGGCGTCCCTTGACGTTTTGACGATCGAAGTCGTCACCGTTGTTGCGGTCTTCGCGTGATGCTTGGTAATCCACCGTCCAAACGATGCTGGGCCAGGCCTTGCCGCTTTTGATCGATGTGTTGATTTGTTGAATATTGCTGTCGCTGACGGGGGCGCTATCGTAGCGAGTGACGCCGTAGCGATACTCGCCCTTGACGTCGGCCCAGTCAGCCAAGCGGGTTTGCCAGCGTGGCCCAATGGCGGCCGTATACACCGTACTCAAGTTAATGGGATTGACGTTATCCAGAGGGATGCCGGCGGTGGGTGATGGGGATTGTTGGCGAATGCCGGCATTCGCATCGAAAAACAACCGCTGTTCCAGTAGTTCGGTTTGGCTTCGTCCCTGGAGTTGGTGATTGATACGATTGCCTCGGTCTTCCGGCCAATAATTCAGGTTCTGGAGGCGATAATCGGCCTCAAGCGCTAGTCGTCGTCCCGTTGCGCGGGCAGAAAGGCCAGGCGTCACCGCAAGAATCCACGCTTCCTCAGCCGAGTCAGCGGGCTCGAGCTCGATGTTATCGGAGTAATACCCGGTAAGATCAAGGGTCGGGGAGACATCGATTTCGCCGCTGCCGCCGCCTTGGCTGACAACCATCAAAGCAAGGCCGATTGCCCCGGTGAGGGGGGTAGGGACCAGCGACGAAGCATGATGGACGTACCGCGCTTGCGCGTCCCTCGCCCCTCGATACTTGCCCCTGTCAATTGCCATAATAGCCGTAGTAACCGCCGTAATAATAATACCCGCGCAGGAAACCGCGGCTTTTGTTCAAAATCGTACCCAGGGCCTTGTTCTTGTCGAGCAGGGCAACGGCCTCCTTGACCGCCGATTCGGAAGTCCGTCCTTCTTCGACGACCACCATGATCTGGCCCATCCAATGTGCCAAGACGCTGGCTTCGGAGGTGAGTAATAGGGGCGGTGCGTCGAACAAGACGATCCGGTCCGGATAGCGTTTGGCCAACTCCTCGGTTAAATGGCGCATGGCCTCGCTGGCGAGCAGTTCGGTGGTGCGACTGGCGACAGGCCCGGCGGGGATGACACGAAGTTTGGGCATACCGGTTCGTACAATGATGTCGGCAAGATTGATTTGGGGATCCCGCAAGACATCGACCAGTCCACGCCGCTGCTCGAAACCGAGAAATCGCGACAAGGCAGGGCGTAAGACATCGCTGTCGACCAGCATGACCGTATAATCGTATTCCATGGCCATACTGATCGCCAGGTTCAATGTGGTAAATGTCTTGCCTTCGCCTTGCAAGGCGCTGGTTAGCATGATGAGGTTACCGCGTTCGACGGCCACAGCGCCTTGGGCGAAGGCGTTGCGGATGAGGGGACGTTTGATCAAACGGTATTCCTCCGCCAAGCGGCTGCGGGATTGCTTGGGTGATAGATAACCGAGGTTCTCCAGCGTGGTGAACGAGAGTGACGAAGTCAGATGTGTCGGCTCCTGTGTTCCGGACGGGAAGACAGTCTCGTTGCTATCGACGTCATTGTTCTGCTCGTTCGCAAGACGTGGTGCGATTGCCTCAGCGGGTTGTGCAGGTGCTGCGGCGACCGGGATAGCCGGGGCAGTCCTGGCATCTGAGGCTTGCGAACGTAGCTTTTCCGCGGCACGCTCGAGCGTATTCATACTAGCCCCTTCGCGAGGTTAAACAGTGGATTGAGGGTTGTCAGTCCGGCCGGTTGAAAGATAATGACGGCCAAATAGATCAAGGCGAGGGAGAAAAACAGGCTGAGCCAACCGATCCAGTCCAGATTGTCGTACAGACGCGCGCGGCCGACCCGAACATTGGAAACCGTTCCAAACACCGGGATTTCGGTGACCTGTAATAAACGCTGCCGATCGAAAATCGCCGGGCGTAATTGCGACAGCAGGAAAGTCAGACCCGCTCCCGCTGCCAGGGCCATCCCATATACCGCAGAACTGAGCAAAAATCGGTTGGGCCCGGAAGGTGTCGTGGGCAATTTCGCGGATTCGACGATTTTGAACGTAATGTTGTCGCCGGCCTGCTCGACTTCTTCACCAAGGCGCAGGGTTTCCCGTTTCGCCAGTAGTTGTTGGTAGTTCGATTTGGTCACATCGTAGTCTCGGTTCAAGCGAGCGAGCTCCGTTTCGATCTGCGGTTGTGTCATGGTCAATTCTTGCAGAGCCTGAACTCGGGATTGGTACTCTGCTACCCGGGTTTGGATGGTCGCCACGTTGGCGCGGGCATCAGCCAAAAGGGCGATGTACTGGTCGACCTGTTGATCGTCCTTCATCGTTTGCTGACGTTGGCTGCGAGCGATAGCGGCCAATTCGGTCGCCTGCTGTTGCTCGAGCTCGTCGATCAAGTCCTGTAACTGCTTGACCCGGGGGTGTAGTTCGGTGTAACGCAATAAGAGATCGTCGAGCTGGGCGCGGACGGAGGCCAAGCGCTGATCAACCGACGTTGCCACGCCGACCGGATTGAGGTCCAAGGCAAACTCGTCTTGATAGGCGCGGCGTTCGTTCAGTTGTTTTTGTAATGCGTCGCGGCGGCTGATGGCCTCGCGCAAGTTCAGTTTCTCCTGTTCGAGATTTTCCTTGGCCGTTTGCAGGCGGGCAAAAAAATCACCACCTTTCAATATATCCATGTGCTCGCGTCTAAAATCCAGTACTCGATTTTCCGCCTCGCGCAGCCGTTTCTCATAGTCAGCGATTTGTTGATCGATAAACTTTTGCGCTGTATCCGTGGCGCGGCGACTGTCGCCGAGCGAACTTTCCACGAACATGGTGACAAACCCTTGGACGACGCGTTGGGCCAGTTCGGGCGCTTCGGTGTTGTAGCTGACTGTGTAGAAATCTTGTTGCCGTGTGGCGTTGAGGCTGAGTCCGCTGCGTAAGCGACTGATCAGAGCATCCATTTCCGCCCGCGAATTCGCCTGCAGGTCGAGGTCGGTCATGCGCGCCAGTTTTTCCATGTTTTCGCTGGTCAGCAGCAGTTTGGTCATCAGTTCTAAACGTCGCTCGAGATTGGGTTGGACCGCCATCCCACGCAACAGAGGCCGCAGCACGGAATCGGTGTCGACATGGATGCGGGCCGAGGAACGGTATGTATCGGGTTGGCTGGCGACCCATGCCCAACCAACGGTCGCAACGACCCAGGCGAGCGCGATACCGAACCAACGGTAGCGCCACATACCGCGGATATAGCTGATCGCGAGCGTGATGATTTCCTGCATGGAACGAAAAACCTCGGTTGCCGGGATGGGGGAATGACTGCTCGCTAGAAGATGGCTTCCGGAATGATTAGAATGTCGCCAGGTAGCATATCGACGTTGGCGGTGATATCCCCATCCAATAGGTTGTCCAACCGCACCCGGTAGCGCTGCAGCCCACCTTCTTCGCGGCGGATGAGAACGGTTCGGTTGCCGGCGGCAAATTCCGTTAAACCACCAACACGAATCATCACATCGAGCAAGGTCATGTGCTCATAGAAAGGCAGGCTTTGTGGGCTTGCCGCTTGACCGAGAATACGCACTTGCTCGGTCGGTCGACCGACGAATCCTCCTACCGTAACAGAGACGATGGGCGCGCGGACATAATGGCTTAAGCGGCGCTCCATTTCGCGGGCTAACTCGGTTGGGGTGAAGCCGGTTGCGGGGACGTCCTCGAGGAGCGGGGTGGTGATGCGTCCATCCGGGCGCACCGTGGCACTGGTGGAGAGCTCGGGATTGCCCCAAACGAAGATGCTGATGTTGTCGCCGGGACCGATGAGGTAAAGCGGCGCGCTTTGCTCGTAGGTTGCCGGGGGCAGTTTCGGTAAACCGGAGCAAGCACAAAGTGTGAACAATAGTCCGAAACCCAACGCGAGCAGAGCAGGTCGTGACAAGTGGTGGTACATGGTGAGAATGTCCTGTGCCGATTGAAGTCGGATCGCCGAATGAGATTCACCGAAGTGCTCGGGGAAAAAAACGATACACGGGTTTCGGTCGTTTGGCGATAGCGAGGGCAAGCGATCGTGGGATCGGGTTTGCTATGCTTTTCGGCATCGAATTAGCCAGAGAAGATGCTGCCATGTCGAGGATTTTTGTTGTGTCGATTGCAATGCTAGCAACGGTGCTCCTGCTGTTTGCCGCTGTGCCTCTATTAGCTGCCGAAACGCCGGTACCGGTGACGGTCAAGCCCGTCGCGGAACTTCTGTTTTTCCCGGCGCGCAGCGCACCGGCCCAAGCGATCAGCTTGAACGATACGGATTTGAGTGCGGAGATCCAAGGGCGAATCGAAGCCATCGACGTTCTGGTTGGGGATCGTGTGAGTGCCGCGGACGTGCTGGTCCGGCTGGATTGCTCCAATCATCGTCACGAGCTTCGCCAAGCCCAAGCGGCATTGAAATCGGCCGAGGCACAACTGGAGTTTGCGACGTATCGATTGGATCGTGCCAGTCAGCTTGCCTTGAGTGCGAGTATTGCCCAAGAGCAGTTGCGCGAGCGGCAAGCGATCGCCTCGGTCAGTGACGCCGATCGATTGCAGGCGCAGGCACGGACGAACTTGGGTTACCAAACGGTGAGCCGATGCCAGATCAAGGCCCCGTTCGATGGTGTTGTCGTTGCGCGATATGCCAGTACCGGTGAGTTCGCGGTGCCGGGCACACGAGTCGTGCGGCTTTTGGATAGCCAGCAAGTTGAGGTCAGCGCCCAGGTGCAAGAACAAGACGTAAGGAGTCTTACCCAGGCGCAGCAAGCCGATCTGGTGCTGCACGATGCGCGCTATCCATTGCGTTTGCGCGTGGTGTTGCCGTTGGTTGATTCGCGCTTGCGCAGCTTCGAGGTGCGTTTGGATTTCGTCGACAGCAAAGCGCTGCCGGGCAGCGTCGGGCGTTTGATCTGGCGCACGCCAGTGACCCATTTGCCGGCCGATGTGTTGGTGCGGCGGG
>CAZWQC010000132.1:5393-7222 GCA_964635785.1 uncultured Ectothiorhodospiraceae bacterium | reverse complement strand
GTTAGTGCGCATGACGGGTGAGTCGGTGCCGGCGCAGGCGTGGCGGTTGACGCAAGTGCCCGAGCATCTGCAAATGCGTATCGAAGTGGTCGACTCGCAAGGACAAGTCATGGTCGCCGGACGCGACCTGATCGCGTTGCGGGAAGCCCTGACCGAGCAGATCCAAACCGGACTGGCGCGGCGCGAAGCGGATGAATTCGAACGAACCGGCCTGTTGGACTGGGATTTCGGCGAGTTACCTGAATCGGTGGAAGTGGAGTCTGATGGTATTACCTTAACCGGTTATCCGGCATTGGTGGATGAAAACGGTGAGGTGGCGTTGCGCCTCTTTGATGCGCCCGAAGCGGCAGAGCAAGCGCAGAGGTTGGGGTTGCGGCGGCTTTATCGGAAACGCTTGAAGGAAGAGAACCAGTACTTGTACAAGCAGATCCCGGGAATACAGCAGCAATGTCTGCAATACGCCCCGGTGGGTCCGTGCAACGCCTTGAAGGACGACATTATCGATGCCGCGATCGACCGGGTATTGGTGGCGGCGGGACGGCCGCGGGATGGTCGTGCCTTCCACAGCATCTTGGCAGAGCATCGTGGCCAAGTGATTGCACAAGCGATCGAGATTGCCGCCATTACAGCGGATATCCTGTCCCACTATCATGCGATTGCGAAAGAAATCAAGCGGGATCTGCCGTTGTCCTGGGTGGAAGCGGTGCAGGATATCAAGGATCAGCTGGGATACTTGGTTTACCCGGGATTTGTCACGACGACGCCACCGCAATGGTTGTGCGAAATACCGCGTTACCTTGTCGCGATCGAACGGCGTTTGGCAAAACTCGATCATCATCCGGACAAGGATCGGCGGCAGCGGGTGGAGATCGAGCCCTTGTGGCAGCGCTTCAAGGAGTATCGTGGCGGCAATGGTCAGGCGATGTCGAACGAAATGATACAGTATCGATGGATGATCGAGGAGCTGCGGGTGTCGTTGTTTGCGCAAGAGCTCGGAACCGCGCTGCCTATCTCGCCCAAGCGATTAGAGAGACAGTGGAAAATAGTGCAATCTGGCTAAGCGCGCAACCATCGGATGGGTCCGCGCGAGTGCCATGCGAGTTTCGCCGACGGGTGGACGGGGGGAGCCGTCACCACGGCAGCCGATTGATCCTTGACGAAGGCTTAAAGCAGCTGACGTTGCACCAAACGGTAAAAAGGCCCGTCGGTTTCCAACATGAGTTGCTCGAACGGGCCGCTTTGCACGATATGACCGCCGTCGATAACGCAAATGCGGTCGACCTGGCGGATGGTGCTCAAGCGATGAGCAATGATTAACCGCGTCGTATTGAGTCGGGTGAAGGTATCGGTCACGACGGCCTGGGTGCGATTGTCCAGGGCGCTGCTGGCCTCGTCGAGAAAGAGAATACGCGGTTGATGGGCGAGTGCTCGCGCGATCATCAAGCGTTGACGTTGTCCTCCGGACAGTGTGCTGCCGCCTTCGCTGAGCATGGTATGCATGCCCATTGGCATCGCCTGGATATCGTTGGCAAGTCCAGCCAACTGCGCGGCGCGCCATGCATCGTCGATGCTCAGCGTGCTGGAGCCGACGATATTCTCGAGCAGGCTGCCGGCGGTGAGTCGGCCGTTTTGCATGACGATGCCGATCTGTTGGCGTACGGCCGAAAGATCGAGTGTCTCGATCGGCTTGCTGTCATAGAAAATCCCGCCTTGAGTTGCGGTCTCGAAACCGAGGAGGAGCCGCAGTATTGTCGACTTGCCGCAGCCGGAGGGCCCGACAATGGCGACGAACTCACCGGCGGTGATGTGTAGCGAGAGACGGTCGAGGA
>CAZWQC010000132.1:3854-5383 GCA_964635785.1 uncultured Ectothiorhodospiraceae bacterium | reverse complement strand
GACCTCGCTCAACTCGATCTCACCGCGTAAAGTGCCCGGTGCGGCCATTTCGGCGCCGTATTCCGGGGCGGTTTCGAGCAGCGGTTGCAAGCGTTCGAAGACCGGAATGACGGACAGTACCATGGTCATGGACAAAACCATCTGGGTCATTTCCGCAAGAAACTGGCCGAAAGCCGCGTTGAAGGCGATGAACTCGCCGATGCCAAAGGTCCTTTCGCTAGATAGCGCCGTTGCCGTGTTGTCCTGGGTCGTGACGATAACGAAGAAAATCACTGCCGTCGCCAGCATCGGGAAGATGCTTTGGAAGACTTCCTGCATATTCGCCAAACGTTGAGCTGTGACGAAACGCAGCTTTTGCTTGGCGTACATATCGGCCCAAGCACTCAGCGCTCGTGGCTCGGCTGCAGCGACCTTGAGCTTGGAAATGCCAGCAAGGAGCTGCAATATCAGTCCTTCGACTTCGCCACGATGGGCGATCTGTTTGCGTTCTTCGCTGATTTGCAGAAGTCCGACCAGTGCCGTGAAGACGAGACTGATCAATACCAAGCAAAGAGCGACAAAGGCGAGTTTTTGGCTGTAAAAGAACAGCAAGATCAGACTGAACAGCGAAAAGAGTCCGCCAAGCAAGGCGTCGTTAGCGTTTTCCGACAAGGTTTCCCGAATCGCCTGAATACCGAGGGTACGGTCGACCAATTCGCCGGTGCTAAATCGCCGAAAGAAGTTCACGGGTAAGCGCAACAAGCGATCGAACAAGGCTGCTTGCAGATGCCAGTCGAGATGGCCTTGTAACCGGAGCATGGCGAACGAGCGGGTGAGTTGGAAACCTGCGGCAGCGAGCGCGGCGGCGAGTAAACCGATCACCACTTGCCAGATCTGGTCCAGTGCAGCCCGCGGAATGATGTGGGAAATCAACAGACCGGTAAATACCGGCGTCATCAGGGCGAGCAAGCCGCCGACCAGGCCCATGAACAAGACTGTGCGAAGATCGCGCCAAACGCCACGGCTGCCCACCTGAAGTAAGTCGGTAGAGGACAAGATCCGTTCGGGTAGCAAGCGATACAGCTGTAGCGCTTGGCCCTGTAACGCATTGGCCACCCGCGCATCGGCGCGAACTCGCTCGTTACCGTCCAAGAGAAAATAGCCGGCGAGCGAAGGGAGTAAGGCAACGGCCGTACCGTCCTCACGAAAAGCGAGTAGTGGACCGTTGTTCTTGCGCCACCAGCGATCCCGCAGAATCACGCGGCGGCTGCGTAAGCGGGAGGCACGCAGGATCTGGGCGAGCTCGTCAAACTGCGGATAGGCCTCAGGTGGTGGAGCGACAACGCGCACGCCAAGCGCTCGGCCAACCCGTCGACACGCTTGTAGCAGATGGTCATCGTTTGCGCAGGGGAGGTTGTCCTCGATGGACGTACCCAGGACCACGCCAGCGAGCTTCGCCAGCCCGGCGTTGACGGCCGTTCGAGCGTTACTCGCCCGAGCCAGTGTTCGTTGATGGAGCAACCGATCGCTTTCAGCCAAGCGAGCCACGA
>CAZWQC010000132.1:0-3844 GCA_964635785.1 uncultured Ectothiorhodospiraceae bacterium | reverse complement strand
GTTCCATTGCCACGCGGTGAAAGTGGTCGATCGCTTGCCAATGTCGACCGTTGTTGATCAACGCAGTACTATCGGCAGCGAATAGACTTATGCTTGTATCGGTCGTCAACCAGGTTTTGCCCATCACAGGCAACGGACCGGAACCGGCGGGTGGCCCGTCGACCAACCGCAGTTTGCCCTCGGTGGTCGCCAGCCACGCCAAGCGTCGGCCTTTTCCGTAAAGTCTTTGCCCCGGGGCCAAGTGACATCGCCCGGATGTCGGCGCAATCAATTCCGGCCAGGTGGATACCGGTGCGGCGAATGCGTCAGCAAGGCTGCTGCCCCAGGCGTCGATCAAAGCGGCCAGTGCTTCGACCGGCAACTGATTCAAGTCTCGCTGACAGGATAATAAGAGGACTTCGGCACCGAGACTGCCGACAGCGAGTATGCCGTAGTGATGTCCAGATGGCGTTGTCGTGGCCGGAAGGCTGAGAAGCATGCTGCCGGCATTGATCCTGGAGAGAAAATGACGACGTCCAACGGGTTGTTCGTCCTCCAGTGCGACGGCAAATAAATCCACGAAGCCGTTGGCAATTAACCAGGCTTGCTCCGGCCGATTTAATAACAATGGTGTATCGGCGCCAAGGGCCCGAGATTCAATGACGCCAAGCCGCAGTTGTAACAACGGTAGGTTGACCAGTTGTTCGAGCTGCTCGGACGTCGACATGCGCACGATCATCGTGTCGGATAGGTTGTCAATCTGAGCGGGGGCAGGGGAGCTAGTTGAGTTCTCGGTGTTGGCCATGAGGGCAGGGAATCCTGTGCTGGATCGTTACATTGTCGCAACCAAGGCGGCGTATTCACCATTCCTTGCCATCAGCGTTTCGTGACTGCCGCGTTCGACCACCTCGCCATGACGAAGCACGATGATCTCGTCACAGTCTCGAATGGTCGAGAGACGGTGAGCAATGATGACACAGGCGATACCCCGGCGGCGCAGATTGTCGTCGATACTTTTCTCGGTCAATGGGTCGAGTGCGGCAGTCGCCTCGTCGAGCACCAAAAGCGTGGGTTCATTGACCAGGGCACGGGCAATCTCTAAGCGTTGCCGCTGCCCACCGCTGAAGTTGAAGCCGCCCTCGATGAGTTGATGGTCATAGCCACCCGGACGTCCCATGACTTCGGCATGAATGGCGGCGTCCTTGAGCGCGAGGGTCATGCTTGCCTCCGGGACAGTTCCATCCCACAAGGTCAGGTTGTCGCGCACGCTACCTTGAAACAAAAAGATCTCCTGGTCGACATAAGCCACCGAGTTGGCCAATATGCCAGGTGGAACGTCCTCCAAACGATGCCCGTCGATTCGCACCTCACCCGACCAAGGGATGTACAAACCGCAAATCAAGCGCCCCAGGGTCGACTTGCCGCTGCCGGAACTGCCGACCAAAGCGACCCGTCGACCGGGTTCAAGGATCAAGGAAAAATCTCGAATCAATGGCGGTTCAAGCGGACTGTAGCCATAGCTGACATGGGACACTTCCAGGCGACCGTCTAGCTTGGCGGGCCAACCGTCGGTATCGGCCCACGCCAAGGGATCGCGTTGGGTCGGGAAGCGCATGACATCGGCCAGACGGTTGAGGTCGCCCTGAATCGTCTGCAGCTGGCCGCCCAGATTGACCAGGGCGGTAATCGGGGCATTGAAACTGGCGGCGAGGCTTTGGAACGCGACCAGCGTACCGATGGTGAGGTCACCGGAGATAATGCGATACGCACCGATGCCCAGAATCGCCGTCGTGCCCAGGGCTGTCAATAACGCTGGGAATAGTACCAGCAGTGTCGCATATTGACCGAGCGCCTGTTGCCCGACCAATGCATTGGCCTGATAACCTGCCCAGCGGGAAAAAAAATCCTGCTCGAAGCTGCCAGATTTGATGGTCTCGATGGCACGGATGGACTCGGCCGTGGTGGCCGCCAATTTGCCCTGGTCGTTCAGCAGTTTGCGGCTGAGGTCGGTACGTTTGCGGCCAACGATTTTGAGCACGAGCAAGTTCAGCAGGGTAACCAAGACGCCAATGGCGCCGAGCAGCATGTCATAGGCCAGCATCAAGAGTCCGTAGAACACCACGGCGATGAGGTTGAACAGGTTGGACGCAAGTTGTCCGGACAACAATTGAGCAACGCGATCACCGGCTGCAACACGGGCGGCCAGGTCACCCACATGACGCTGCCCGTAAAAGGCGAGGGGTAGACCCATCAGCCGGGTGAGGTAACGGCTGGCCATGGTCACCGCTAGCTTGGTTTCGAGTTTTAACAGATAGCGTTGTTGCAACCACGTGAGTACGCCGCGCAATGAAGCCGTGAGCAGCATGCCGAGCAACAGCGGGCGGAGCCAATCGGAAAGTTGATCGACCAAGATGTCATCAACGAAGACTTTGGCGAATACAGGAATCAAAATGCCGGGAATAACGAGCAACAAACTCACGGTTGCCACGAAGGCCAGGCCACCTAGCGCATTGCCCAAATGCGAGCCCAGTTCGCCGAGGCGACCGGTACGTAGGCCGCCACGCTGAAATCGATCGCTCGGCTCGAAGGCGAGGGCGACGCCGGTGAACGATTCATGGAGTTCGACGAGGGCAACGCGCCGCGGTCCGGTGGCCGGATCGTTGAGATAACCCGAACCGCCTTTGACGCCCTCGAAAACGACGTAATGATTAAAATTCCAGTGAATAATGGCGGGTAGCGGTAGATCGATCAGCTGCGTGGGTTCTTTACGAAAGCCTTTGGCGGTCAACCCAAGGCCACGCGCGGCCTTGAGGATATTGCTGGCTTTGCTGCCATCGCGGGACACCCCGCAAGCGATGCGCAGCTCTTCTAGCGGGACCCAGCGACCGTGATAGGCCAGCACCATGCCAAGGCAAGCGGCACCACATTCCGTGGCCTCCATCTGCAGGACCGTCGGTGTTCGTTTCGGGCGATGCGCCAAGTGTTTCAGCCGTTGTTTGGCCGCTCGCCTGAATTGAGCCGCACGGGATTGGAGTTGAGGTAGCCGCATGCGAAAACGTTACCAGTAAATGCCTGTATGTCGCTTCAGCAGAGGAATAACCAAACTGATCGGCGCTTGCTCCCGGACCGTGATTTCCGCGCGAACGGTGGTGCCACTGGAGACGCGGACATTCGGGCCGTGCCTGCCGCTCCAACGATAGCCACTCGGCGTTTCAGCCGGGAGCAATACAACTTGAACGAGATAAGGTGGACCTTTGGCGGTAAACTCTTTGACTAGCGTGTCGTTTTGCAGGAGGCGTTTCATGCCGTCGGTGGTAATCGGAAAATCCGAGACGTCTTGTACGTTACCGACCAAGGTGCCGTGCTCTTCTTTTTTGATGGTACTCGGTTCGATGCGCACCTGCATGTCGGGTGAGATCTTCTTGCCGTGTTCGGTCGGCACGAAGACCATGACCTCTAAACCACGACCGCCGACCTCGATGCTGAGCACGGCTTGCCCCGGCGTGACCACTGCGCCCTCGCTGAGCTTGACCTCAGTGATGCGACCACTGGCCGGCGCCTTGACCGAGGAGTCGTTACGCAACTTGACTTCAAGTTCCGCCACTTGCCGTTTGGCCTCACTGACCCGCTGCGCCGTGGTGGTCAACGCTTGCTCGCGTGCAGTGACCAGCTCGAGTTCATCGGCTTCCAATTCAAGGATGTCGTTGTGTGCATCGGCGATCTCCTGACGAACCAAATTGAGTTCGGTCCGCTGTTCTTCGATTTTGTGTCGGGGGATGTAACCTTTCTCGGCCTGGGCTTCCTGTAAACTCAATAACCGTTCGAGATAAGTGACACGGGACTCGGCGGCTTCGATGCTACGCCG